>JAFGIC010000504.1 GCA_016929815.1 Deltaproteobacteria bacterium | reverse complement strand
GGCGCCTGTGACGGGGTCGCAGATATTGCAAATCATGGCCAGCGTTGTGATTGCGGTAAAGGGATCTATAAAGGCGGTTGGCGGGACAGGTTTTATAAGCATGTCCGACTCGTTAATAGCCTGCCACCCGCGGATTGACGAACCGTCAAAGCCCAGCCCCTTGCTGAAGACGTCTTCATCAATCTGGCTTATAGGATAGCTGCAGTGCTGCCATAATCCGGGAAAATCCATAAAACGCAGATCAACAATCTTTACGTTTTCCTTTTTAATCAATTCAAAAACATCCTTGGGTGTTTTTATCTCCGCCATAAAACTCTCTCCTTTATAAAATTTTTTTAATCACAGAGTATAATACCATTAAATCCTATGTATGCTGTCACATCGCGGCAGGCCATCTTAATATTATCCGCAATATTAAGTGATCTACCTGCGGAATTTAAAAGCAATAGGCGTGCCAATTGGTTGAGAATTTATTTTAAGCCTGATAATCAGCATGTTACGGGTATTATACACGAAAAGTCAAATATTATTATAATACATTATTGTAGTTCTTTCCGTATATCTGCAACATTTTAGTATACTTCAAGTTGGATATCACGCTTACAGGAGCGGTCCAGACATCCGAGCAGAAAAGCCGGCTACCGACATCGCCCTGGCGGTACAAGGCATTACAGGGGTAAACAACCTGTTAAGGCTCAAGTAAAAAGCAACTTTTAACCCCTGCCCGGAAACTTATCAGGCAATTGACTGAAGATTACTGTGCGATTTCGTCCCGTCTCCTTGGCAAAATACAGCGCATGATCCGCATTTCTAATGAAATCGCTGATCTCATCTCCATGCTGTGGTGTAATTGTGCACAGGCCGAGACTGATCGTAACCGAAGGATTTACATCTGCCCCTTTTTGTTCGGCATTCAGATCAATTACCGTCTTTCGGATCTTCTCAGCGATAAAAAACGCCCCCTTCTCATCGGTATCCGGGAGAATAACGGCAAACTCCTCCCCTCCGTAACGCGCTCCCAGGTCATCCGGTCTATGAATGCTTTTGGATATTACACCGGCCACCTGCGTGAGACATTCATCTCCCATCTGGTGTCCATATGTGTCATTATATTGCTTGAAATAATCCACATCCGCCAGAATCAGGCTCAACGGGCTTTTATTACGGGCCATACGTCGCCATTCTTTTGCGATGAACTCGTCGAACATCCGACGGTTTGCGATCCCTGTCAGGCCATCAACCTGTGAAAGCTGCATCAGTTTCTCGTTGGCCGTCTTCAGATCTTCAGTGCGCTCATTAATGGTCTGCATCATGATGTCGAAACTCTTTGCCAGCGTCCCTATCTCATCCCTGCGGTCAAGATCAAGCCGCGCAGAATAGTCCTCCTGGTTCTCAAATCTCAAAGCGTGGTCCGTCAATCGCTGCAGCGGCCTTATGAAATTGTGCTGAAGCCTCAGTATCAGTAAAAAAGAAATAAACAACCCGGCGACAATAAAAAGAAGCAACGCATACCAGAGGCTTGCCAATCCCTGTTTCGTTATCTCCCTAGGAAACCTGTAACAGATTGAGAATAAAGGATCTCCATAAACATCTTCATAGAAACTCCAGACATCCGTGAACTGATCCTGATCAAGCGTATAAAAGACCAGATCCTTCTCAACATATGTTGTCTTTACATCCTTTATATCTTTTATTTTTTCATCAGTCAGAGGATAATCAATCTCAAAATCTATCCTGGTCTGGTTCTTGAGGGAATCTGTCATCGGTTGGTTTATAAGACGGCCCATTGTAAGTATCCCCATGGAGGGACCCGATCCGTCAGAACGAAGGATGGGACGGCTTACAAACATCAGGGGGCCTTGGGGTGTATCGATAACGCCTGTCTTTTTCTTCTCTCCTTCAGCTTCCGAGTATTCCAGGGATATCAATCGATGGGATGGATCCAGCCTTCCGTTCTTAAGAAAATCAATGTTTTCAGCATCCTCTTCTTCAAGGTCATAGGCCTGTCCCCAAACAACGGTCCCGTCATTATTGAAATAGAAGATCAGATTGAGGTCGTTGTTTTTAAATGTTTCATACAGCAGGTTGCCTTCTATGTAGTCCTGAGAAAGGCTTTTAATAAAGTCATAGCTATCGTTCCATTGGGCCCAGTCGTTGCATATTTTATCCAGGTGATAAATCTCATCATTGATTGCATTCACTACGCGGCGTACATTCTCCGCAATCTCGTCATGTTCGATCTTGATAAAGCTATTAAAGACGACAGACCTTTGGACAATAAAGGCTGAAACAGCTATCATCAAAAAAAAGATTGTAATATCAATAAATGCCTTCATTTTCATGGACATGATTTAACCGCCTTAACAAACAACTGCATTAAAGATCATTAAGCCCTTTCCCGCAAATTTTTTAACGAAGGCAGTGTATGCAATCCTGCAAATCCCCGCTTGACACCAGGGTTAAGCCGGGAAAAGCTTCAGATTATCTCCGTCCTTGATATTTACCAGACCCTCCTCGCAGATCCTTATAAAAGGTATTGCCGCGCCTGTTAACGTTGCGAGGGTAAGCAGCGTGTCCTCAAAAGGGCACCCAAGCCCTTTAATAAACCCCGCCATCTCCCTGAATTTCCCTGCGAGATCCTCCAGGGGCATTTCTGTCATGAGCCCGAAGATCGGCAAGGGGATTTCAGACAGTATTCTCCCATCAACGCAGACAACGGCCCCGCCCTGGAGGGCGCATATCCTGTTGACCGCCTTTGCCATATCCGTTTCATTTGTCCCCACGACTATTATATCCGAGGAATCCCAGGCGGAACTGCTTGCTATCGCCCCCCTCTTAATACGGAATCCCCTGACAAGACCTGTAAATAAACAGCCTGGCGCGTTAGCCCTGTCAATTGCAGCGACCTTGAGTATATCACTTTCAATGTCGGTCTTTATTACCCCGTCAATAACAGGCACAGAGGCTATATGCTCCCTGGCAACCAGATCCGTCACCATATCGATCACCCTTACTTTGACCCGTCCCTGTATATTATTTATCCTTATTATAAAATCTGACGGGCGGATCTCACGGGTAACGGCTATGCTGTTAAATGCATGGTGAGAGAATACGTGTCTCCTTGGCGGAGCGAGAAGTTTCCCTCTCTTTGCTATAACCTTTCCCCTGCTTATCACATACTCAGGCCTTATTTCCCTGAGACTTGGAATAATGAGCATGTCCCCATGCCTTCCCGGAGCAATGCCCCCTGTAATTCGATCCAGGCCGAAATATTCCGCCGGATTCAACGTTGCCATCCGGATCGCCTTTACCGGATCGATGCCTATGTCTATTGCCTTCTGCACAACATTTTCCATGTACCCCTTCTCTAAAAGCTCAACGGGGTTTACTCCGTCTGTAACAAGAATCAGCCTCCTGTAATCAATGCCCTCTTCCATTATTCCGGAAACGGCTGCAAGATCCTTTCTTACGCTACCCTCCCTTATCATTACATAAAGACCAAGCCTCAGTCTTTCAAGGGCCTCCCCGGCATTTACCGGCTCATGGCATGATGTAACACCAGTTGCAACATACGCTATGAGCTTTTTGCCCCTGGCGCCTGCCGAATGTCCTTCCAGTCTTTTACCCATATCCATGGTCGCCATGAAATTGGGCAGAAAGTCATCCTTTCTCTGCATAACACCCTGCCAGTATGCCTCCCCAAGTCCAAGGACATCCTCCCTTGAAAGCAGTCTATGCAGGATATCTTTTCCCGGAATCTTTACATTTCCGCTTATGGACACCATGGCAGGGGCCGTAAAGAATATCTTTATGGGTTGACCCATTAGGGATTCCATAAAATCTGTTACGCCTTCGTAACCGGCTATGGGAAAGGGCTCCATGGTCTCTGTTATAACAGTTGTTGTGCCTCCCGTAATGGAACGTTTAAGAAATTCAAAGGGGCTGTATTTGCAGTCTGCAAGGTGAGTATGGCTGTCTATGAGCCCCGGGATTACAGTCTTTCCGCCTGCATCTATTATAACCGTATCCGGACCGATGACATCTCCGGGGGCATCCCCCACATATGCGATCAATTCGCCTTTCATGGCAATGGAATGATTATGAAGAAGCTCGCCCGTATAGACGTTAACCACACCGCCATTAACAACAGCGAGATCAGCACTGTCCCTGCCGGTAAGCACATTTATCAGGGCTTTTCTGTTATCTATTGCCGACTCAGGATTCATGTCAGATATTTTTATCCCTCAGACTGAGGAAATACGGCATCAGTTCATGGCCTTTCGTAAAGAACAGGCCGCTTTCCTTTGCCGCTGCTTCGGTGAACGGAGTTTTCCCTGAAGGTGATTCCAGCCCCCTTTTCCCTGCCAACGCAAAGGGCGTCGGGTCGGAGACGTGCGTCTTTTTGACTATGGGCGTAAAATGGTCGCTTATTACCATGACCCTGTAGTCTTCGAACTTCTTTAATCCCTCGAGCACGACCCCTACCACATCCCTGTCAAAGGACTCTATGGCCTGGATCTTATCCCTGTAATTGCCGTTATGACCGGCCTCGTCCGGGGCCTCCACGTGCACCAGCATGAAATCAAGATCCTCCAGCCCTTTAAGCGCACCTTCCGCCTTGCCGCGGTAATTGGTATTCAGATATCCCGTGGCGCCTTCTACATGGATCGGTCTGAAGCCGAGATATACTCCAATACCTTTTATAAGATCTACCGCAGATATCACCCCGCCTTTCAGCCCGAATCTCTCCATAAAGGGTTGTATTTTGGGCGCCTTGCCCTGGCCCCACAGCCAGATGGAATTTGCCTCCCTGAGACCCGCCCTTCTCCTTTCCGCATTGACAGGATGTCCCTTAAGGATCGGCCATGACCTGCGGATAAACCCCGTGACAGGATCATCCGACGACTCATCAAGATAGGATGACATGTCCCGGTCCAGGACATTGTGGGGAGGTATCGTATCGGCCTTTTCCGGTCCCTCCTCCCACACAAGGAGATGACGATATGCGACACCAGGATACATTTTTATATCCGTTGAGCCCATCTCCTTTTTAAGCGTTTCGACAATATTGCCTGCCTCGCCCGTCGTGATATCGCCGGAGCTGTGACTGACCATAATGATCTTTCCATCAGGTCTCCAATCAAGGTTGACAAGATTCATCCTGAATGCGACCTGGCTCTCCGTCAGAGACACACCCATGCTGGCAGCCTCAAGGGGCGACCTCCCGCACTGATAAAGCGTGGGGTCATAGCCCAGCAGGCACATGTTGGCCACGTCGCTGCCCGGCTCCATGCCTGCGGGTACCGTTACCGCCAAGCCGATGCCGCAGGAGGCTATTCTGTCCATGTTCGGGGTCTTTGCGAATTCAAGGGGGGTCCTGGCTCCCAGCTCTTTCAAGGGGTAATCTGCCATGCCGTCTCCGACAAGGACGATGTATTTTGTCGTTTTGGAACTCATATAATTCATCTCTCCCTGATCATTTCAAATTTACAATGGATATATATTAATAGGCGCAGGGCACAGGGTGCAAGGCACAGGGTGCAAGGCGCAGGGCACAGGGTGCAAGGCACAGGGCGCAAGGAAAATCTAAAATTTCAAATCTCAAATTTGGAATTTCAAATTCTTTTTGCGCCTTGCGCCTTTTATTTACCCCTGCTCCACCCTTATCATCATTGTCCTGTCCATGAGAATATCGAGTCCCGCCATTTCATTCAGCGCCTTTATCACATCTTTTTCCTTCGCCTCGTGCGTAAGCATGACAATGGGGACCGCGCCCTTCTCTCCCCTGCCCTTCTGAATCACCGACGATATGCTTATGTTGTTCTCTCCAAGCACGCCCGAGATCTTTGACAGGACACCCGGCTCGTCAACCGCTGAGAACCGGAAATAATACGGTGTATGCAGATCTTCTATTCCCTGAATGCTGATACCCCTTCGAACCCTTGCATGGGCAAGGGGCGGCATTAAAGTTGCTGCACCGCTGTTTATCTGCCTCGCCATGGAGATTATATCAGATGCAACAGCGCTGCCTGTCGGGCGTCTTCCGGCGCCTATTCCATAATATAGACTCGGTCCGGCGAGATCCCCTTCCACGTAAATGGCGTTATAGGCCTCGTTGACATTGGCCATGATATGGTTTTTCGGCACCATTGCAGGATGCACCCTTGCCTCTATCTTGCCTTCCCTGTTTCTCGCTATTGCCAGGAGTTTGAGACGATAACCGAAGTCCCCGGCGAAATTGATATCGTCAGGGGTCAGGTTATCGATGCCTTCCCTGTAAATGCTTTTAAAGGGCACAGGAACTCCGAATGCTACGGATATCAGTATCGCCAGCTTATGGGCCGCGTCGGTGCCGTCAACATCCAGTGTCGGAGGATCCTCGGCAAAACCGAGTCTGACCGCCCCGGCCACTGCATCATTGTAGGGGAGACCATCCTGCGTCATGCGTGTCAGGATATAGTTGGATGTACCGTTTACAATGCCCATAATTGTCTTTATGTTATTCGCTGAGAGGCCTTCCTTGATGGAATGAATAACAGGAATGGCGCCGCCTACGCTGGCCTCAAATCCGATGTTGACCCGGTTTTCCACAGCAACCCTGTAGATCTCGCTCCCGCACTCTGCCAGAAGCGCCTTGTTGGCGGTCACGACGTGTTTGCCCTTTTTCATGGCAGCCAGTATAAATTCCTTGGCCTTTGTAAGGCCGCCTATAAGTTCGACAACAATGTGTATCTCAGGATCATTGATAATCGCTTCAGCATCTTTGATAAGGACGCCTGCAGGGAGACTGATGCCTCTGTCGGTGTCAAGATCGAGATCCGCAATCCTTTTTATAATAATCTCAGAGCCGACCCTGCTGGATATGGTCTCCCTGTTGTTCAGCAGCGCCTCAACCGTTCCCGCCCCTACTGTTCCGAAGCCTATGATTCCCACATTTACCTGTTGCATGAAAACCTCGTCAATTGCTGTTGTTTGTTAGCCATTCTCTATCAGCCGCTAAATATATCCGGCCCATATGCGGCTTTCAGCAAAATCTTTTAAAATCATTGTATTAGCTGAATGCTGATCGCTGAACGCGACTTGACTAAGTTCGTCCTATCCTGAAAGCCCAATATATAGATGTCTTATTTACGAATGGAAATCAGCGATATTATCAATATATTCAACTATTTTTAGGCCTTCGAGGATATGTTAAAAAAAATGACCTGTCAAGAAGACATTGTAAAAAAGATACTTGTAATTAAATAAAAAAAGGATTAAATACAGGCCCCTGAAAAAAATAGGAGAATAATGCACGAATTGATTAGAAATGAAAAGTTAAGAAATATAGCCATAATTGCCCACGTTGACCACGGCAAGACAACCCTGGTTGATGCCATGTTCAGACAGAGCGGGGTATTCAGGGCCAACCAGGCGGTTGAAGAGCGGCTTATGGACAACCTGGACCTTGAGAGGGAGCGGGGCATCACCATAGCCGCGAAAAACTGTTCCGTTATATGGAAGGGCGTTAGGATAAATATAATAGACACGCCGGGCCATGCCGATTTCGGAGGAGAGGTTGAAAGGGCCCTGTCCATGGCGGACGGGGCTATTCTTCTGGTGGACGCATCCGAAGGCCCCCTGCCCCAGACAAGGTTTGTCCTGAAAAAGGCGCTTGAAGGGGGACTTAAGATAATCGTTGTAATAAACAAGATTGACCGCCAGGATGCGAGACCCAATGAGGTCCTTAACGAGATATACGACCTCCTGATCGACCTGGACGCCACTGACGAGCAGCTCGAGTTTCCGTTGCTTTACGCCATAGGCCGTGATGGAATCGTTTCCAAAGAACCTGACTGCTCTGGGAAAAAGGACCTGTTTGTCCTTTTTGACACAATCCTGAATGAGATCCCCGGACCGGCCTTCAAGCCTGAAATGGATTTCCAGATGCTTGTCTCCGATCTTGGTTATTCGGACTATGTCGGCAGGCTGGCCATAGGCAGGATACACAATGGCTCCGTGAGGGTAAAGGACAGCCTTGTAGCCATAGGCGAAAAGGGAGAGATCATCCCCCTCAAGGTCTCAAAGCTGCAGATATACTCAGGGGCGAAGCTGACCGAAACGGATGAGGCTCAGGCCGGCGATATTGTTGTGCTCGCGGGTGTCGAGGATGTCAAGATCGGCGACACCATATGCAACCGCCTTGCCCCGGCGGCGCTCCCCAGGATAAGGGTTGATGAACCGACCGTATCCATGAACTTTCTGATTAACGACTCACCCTTCAGCGGCAAGGAGGGAAAGTATGTGCAATCCGGAAGGATAAAGGAGCGTCTTGAAAAGGAGGCCCTTCGCAATGTGGCCATCAGGGTTGAATCATCCGGAAGCAGGGACGGCATAACCGTAAAGGGCCGGGGAGAGTTTCAGCTCGCCATCATCATAGAGACCATGCGCAGGGAGGGCTATGAGTTCTGCGTGGGCAGGCCGGAGGTCATCTTCCGTTATGAAAACGGGGTAAAGATGGAGCCCATTGAAAAATTAATGGTGGACTGTGAGGAAAGCTTCCTCGGTGTAGTGACTGAAAAGCTCTCTATCAGAAAAGGAAAGATGACCAACATGGTCAATAAGGGCAAGGGAAGGGTGAGGATGGAGTTTTCCATCCCCAGCAGGACGCTCATAGGGTACAGGGATGAATTCCTGACGGATACAAAAGGCACGGGGATTATGAATTCGCTCTTTGACGGCTACGGAGAATACAGGGGCGACTGTCTGAGCAGATACACAGGATCTATCGTTTCGGACCGGCAGGGCAAAGCAGTGCCCTACGCGCTTTACAACCTGGAGCCCAGGGGGCAGCTCTTTGTCCTGCCCGGCGATCCCGTTTATGAGGGCATGATAGTGGGAGAACACAACAGGGGCAATGACATAAATGTCAACGCCTGCAAGGAAAAGAAGCTTTCCAACATGAGGGCCGCGGGAAAAGACGACAACGTCATACTTACGCCCGCCAGACAGATGACGCTGGAACAGGCCATAGCCTTTATCAGGGAGGATGAACTGGTTGAGGTCACGCCCCTGTCCATACGCATGAGAAAGGCCGTCCTCTCGGCCCAGAAACGCCACATGCTGAGGCCCAGGACAGAGGAGTGATATTACACAGCCGTCGGGCTGAGAGATTTGCTGCTATGCTCTTTCCAAGGAAAAGATCCCGGGTTTCTTTAACAGGAATGCCGACAGAAAGCCCATGAAAGCACCGGCGCTCATCAGATAAATGACGCCGTCATACCGCTCGGTCATACTCAGGGCTAATGACCCTGATGCGATGCCTACAAATATGCCGGCCTGGTTGAATACTACTATCAATCCTCCGAGTTTCCCCATGATTTCCTCAGGATAGTTTTTCGCGAAAAAGGTCATAATGAGCGGCGAAGTAAGGGCAATTCCGAAGGCGCCAATAAACATGCTCGCCGAAAGTATCGTCACATTGGAATATACGGCGGGAAATTTAATGGAGAACCAGAACACGGCAGCCAGTATGAACCCCAGAATAACAAGGCCCCTTAATCGCCCCCTGCATATTTTCTCCAGAATAAAACCGCTTGCTATTGCAGTAACGGTAAAGATGACATTTACGACCGACATCATCCCTCCTGCGCCCGCCGGGCCGAGGCCCGCGCCTACCGGAGGTGCAACCGCCAGGTAATTGGTTATCACGTCATTAAATATCCTGACAACCCACGAGAACCACAGGCCGCAAAGGAGTGCAGCCCAGGTTGCCGGAACTTTGAATGCCACCTTAATGTCTCTCGTGCATGATGCAGGATAATCGAGACACAGCCCGGCATCTTTAACAGGAGGTTTGGGGCCAATGGCTACAACCAGGGAAAGAATCAGCATCAGGGTAAAAAAGACAACCAGTGACATCATCGCCAGTTGCCAGTCCTCTGTAATCCGGAACATAATAGGAATAAGGTTAAGGCTGATTATAGCTCCCATGGGCACTGTGGCGCCCTGAAATCCTATAACAATCCCCCTTTCCCGGGGTGGAAACCATTGGGCTGCAACCACAGGGGCTGTTGTCATAATGGCACCTGCACCGAAGCCATGAAGAAGGCGGACGATAAGCATGCCCCACACCGAGTTGCCTATAACAGGAATGAGCAGTGTACCGATTATTAAAAGGATTGAACACCCTGTCCAGACACGATAGGCGCCTAACCTGTCAACTATCCATCCGCCCAAAAATGCGGAGACGCCTACAAATATCTGAACAACCACCATAGTGATCTGGGTAACCATACCCATATCAATGCCCATGGTCCCTGATATCTCCCCTATAATTGTGGCCGGGCACACCAGAGCCATGACTGCCACGGCCTGAACAACACAAAGGCTTACAAGTATAAACCATCGGTATCGGGTATATATTGCATCTTCCATTGAGTTGACCTTTAAAACATGTATCCAAAAGTCTTCACTCTATATCTAGCGGAATATTGTGAAGAAACCATGTAAAAACAGATTTATTATTCAGAAACCTGCATAATGCAAACCAACGGCAACAGACATCAGTTATGTCATAAATTATTGGATTGATAAGACAGGAATGAAAGACTTGTCAAGAAGGAATTGAAAATAAAACAACCTTTCCCGGATTCGGTTCCCGGGAAAGGTTGCCATATATTGACAATAAGTATAAAAGCGCTAGAAATTGATATTAAACATTACGCCAAAGGCACGCGGATCGCCCGGTGTAACGGTTGTTGCGTCAGCGTTGATACCGGTCTTGTATTCCTCGTCAAGCACATTTCGCACATATGCGGTCCCTGAATATTTTTGATCAGCCGATGTCCAGGTGGCGCCTAAATTGAGGAGCATATAGCTTGACTGATAATTATATTCTTTACGACTTACTCCGTTGGCATCAACCGCAGTCGCTTCGGCCCGGGTCATCTGCGTAAGATAATAACCTCCTGTATAACGCAGTTCCGCCCGTGGCACCAGGGTTGAGCCGTCTTTTAAAGCAAAGGTATGGTCATAGGCCAGTGTCGCAGTCATATCGGGATTGCCGGGTAATTTATCAAAGTACATGAAATTCTTGCCATCATATGTTACACCCTCTTTCTCAATCGTCGGGAATTCCGCGATCTTGATGCTCTGCCACCCGGCATCGAGCGTCAACCTGTCATACATCGTAATCAGATACTCCGCATTTATTTCCACTCCGTATATCTCCAAAGGCACAGCGCAAATACCAAAGACAGGCGACGGTCCCATCCTGTAAAGTTCAACTGCCTCAGGATAACCCTCATAGTCATAATAGAAGACATCTCCGTTCAGCCGCAAGGTGTTATCAAGAAATGTATTCTTGCTGCCAAATTCATATGAGGTCAGCTTCTGCTGATCCATCTGCATAAGCACCCAGGTTACAGATATCCCCGAAGGTCCCATCCCAATCATAGGCGAGAGTGCTGCATATCCGGGCATGAAACCTGTTGCCGTCATTAAATAAAGCATATTGTCCGGGGTCACGTCATACTCGAAGCGCAGCTTATAGGTGACATTGTTGTAGTCGTGCTCGTCATCCGTAAGTGGGGGGGGAGTCATCCAGGTCGGCGGATTCATGTTGGCCATGGTTGAAGAAAGATTTGTGTTCATGCGCCAGTACATATTCTGCACCAGATTTGTCTTGTCATAGCGCAGGCCTGCGGTTATTCGGAAATTATCCTGCACCTTAAAGGTCTCTTCCGTAAAAAGCCCGTAGTTGTTGAACACACCGTCCGCTTCCTGGCCGAATATGGGCGCAAGATAATCCCTTTCAGGATCGGATTCGGCATCGTCCGGCCAAGTCGTTTGCACGGAGAAGAGACTGGTATCATACTCATGCTTGAAATAATTGGCGCCGACAAGCATCGTAATCCAATCTATCGGAAAATCATCACCCGATGCCCAGCGCACTTCTTCTGAATGGTAATAGTCGGTGGGCCATTTGGTTTGATCGGCATGCCATGACACCCCGTCCCCACCGACCGTTGACGCCCCAAGTCCTGTGCTGTCATAATCATGATAGCCGCCGATCCAGGTCAACGTGCTCGTACCGAGATCGTAATTGAGATTAAGGGCTGCCTGGCGATACTTGTTCGGCGCCCCTTCACTTGGCTCGGTATAGCTGTATTTATAGTCAATCTCGTCCGGCGAGGTCAATGCCGCAGACCAGCCGCCGCCCCAGCTCTTCGTCTCCGCCATAGAAACGCTCAAAACAATCCCAAGGGCGTCTGTGGGCTGAAAAAGGGCCCTGATCCTGCCCTCTTTTGTCTCAGTCTTTCCTCCATCCTCGTTAAAGTAACCTTCACGGGACATAAAATGCGCTGCCGCGCGAAATGCAATCTTATCGCCAGCAGGCACATTTAACGCGGCATTCACATTTTTAAGCGACGCCGTGCCATACTCAGCGGAGAGATTTCCTTCAAACTTGGCAAGTTTCGGATCATTGGTATAAAACGCAACCACACCGCCGGTGGCGCTTCGTCCGTACAGTGTCCCCTGGGGTCCCCGTAATACCTCTACCCGATTTATATCATAGCCTCCGCCAATGCCCTGATAAACGCCGTCAGTATAGGTCGCGGTCGTGGAAGGAAGGACCGCATTTGTTCCTCCCGACTCCTGCGTACGCTGAATACCGCGGATGGTAATATTTCCGTCAGGGTTTGTACCCGATCCGCCTCGATATTTTACGTTCGGCACGCCTTCAAGGATCTGTGCAGTTGTCAATTTGCCCTGCTGGGCAAGCTCAATGCCCTCAATAGCAACAACCGATGCAGGAATTTCCTGAAGGCTTACAGAGCGTTTTTCTGCGGTTACTGTGATCTCCTCAAGGGTGAATTCTTCTTCCGCCGACTCCTGCGCCCATGCACCGGAACCGTAAATAACGAAGGTAAAGGTTAATATCAAGGTTAGTAATAATGCTTTTTTCATTCTGATCCTCCTTTTTTAGATACCAGCTTTTCACAGGGCCGGCAATCGGGTTTTCACAGGAGCGAAATCCATGCGGAACACGCTCCTGCACAGTTTATAAATATACGTTCAATAACCAAGAAGTAATTTGCCTTCGGGATAAGAACGTACGGCCAACTCCCTTTCAGAAACCGAAACGATTCCCTCTAATAATCAGAATAAAATAG
>JAFGIC010000503.1 GCA_016929815.1 Deltaproteobacteria bacterium | reverse complement strand
TCAGGGAAAGACCAAGGCCCGTGCCCTGATATTTTCTGCTTCTGGACCTGTCTGCCTGTTCAAAGGGCTCGAATATCCTTTTCAGGTCTTCCTTTTTGATTCCTATGCCGGTATCCTCAACAGAGACAAGCAAAAACTCGTCCATTTCATTTTCCTCCGGTCCCTTCAGCCCTTCCGCCAGGGTCTTATTTTGCTCCGACAACCCCACGCTGACCTTTACTCGTCCCCCGTCCGGGGTAAATTTAACGGCGTTTGACAATAGGTTGTAAATGATCTGTTTTATCTTGCGCTCATCGGCCTGGAGCCTTGGGGGAAGAACGCCTTTTTTAAGTGAAAGGTTGATATTATGCTTCATGGCCTTTTCCTTTACCATGGAAAGACTGTTCTCAAAAAGACGCTCAATATCTATGTCGGTGTAGTCCAGCTCCATTTTGCCGGCCTCCACCTTTGAAAGATCCAGTATGTCGTTGATCAGAGAAAGAAGGTGCCTGCTGCTTGAGAGCACGTCATTGAGGTATTCGGTCTGTTGTTCGTTCAAGACCCCGAAATATTGCCCGAGAACCAGTTCGGTAAATCCTATGATATGGTTCAGAGGGGTCCTGAGCTCATGGCTCATGTTCGCCAGAAAATCGCTTTTCGCGATATTTGCCGCCTCCGCCGCGGCCATTGCCTTTTTCAGCTCATCGTTGGATCTGACAAGGTCCATGGTCCTTTCTTCCACGCGCCTTTCAAGATTTCTGTTCAAGAGGATCAGTTCATTCTCCACCCTCTTCTTCTCCCTTATCTCCTCTTTCAGCATCCCGGTAAACCGGTCCATCCTTTGAAAGGACCGTTCCTGCAGCTCCAGAAGTTTTTTCAGGATCTCCTGCAGCGACACGACGCCGAGCAATCTGCCGCCTTCAATGACTATTAGGGGATCGTACTTTTTATTCTGTTCGCGCTGCATGGCCATGATTGATGCCTCTTCAAGGGGCGTACGGCTGCCGATGATAAGAGGCGAGGCATCCATTACTGCCTTTACCGGCTTGTTTATGAACAGGGCGACGCCGTATCTCTGGCTGAGAATCCGATCCAGGTGGATGTTCATGATCAGGCCGACAGGCCTATTTTCCGACACGACCACAATGGATGTTATTACCTCCTCATTATTCATTATCGCCTTTACCTCGGAGACAAGGACCTCCGGACCCACCTGATGCGCGGGCCTGACCAGATCCCTTATATAGATCTGTTTCTTGACCTCGCCTTCTTCAAATAGATCATGAAATGATTCCGCGTTTTTTAAGGCAGTTGCCGTATTGAATTGCCGCATACATCGCCGTCCCGGTTTGATAAGATTATCATGATATTTAATCTTGCCCCACTCATTAACATAATGATCTTTCAATGCATCGGCATTATCTGATCTTGACTTTATCAAATACTGCCTGCAAACAATAATCTAGCATTATCTTAATGGGAGCTTAATAAATCACAGGGCGGGAAAGGCATTGCCGGAGAGAATCGGGGGGAGAGTTTCTAGTGCAAAGGAGCAAATCCAGCTTCATCAACGTATCTTTGTCCTTTGTCGGGGTGGGTCACAAAATTTATGAAATCAAGTAGATCGCCTGTAGGCCATCCGTTGGTAAACATAAAAAGGACCCTGTTTATGGGAAATGATCCGTCAAGGGCCGCTTCGGAGGATGCAGCAAACCCGTTTACATCCAACCCCTTGACGCTGTCATCCAGATACCCTATCGCAACATAACCTATCGCATCCCTGTCGGCGGAGACTGCAGCAACAACCTCTGCGTTGGACCCCTCATACAGGACAAATCGGGTTACCCCCCTTTCGTCCATAACCTTATTCTCCCACACGTCAAAGGTCCCGGAGGAGGAGTTGCGGGAGACAACGACGATCCTCTTGTCAGGTCCTCCGACATATTTCCAGTTGCTGATCCTGCCGCTGTAGATATCCTTCAGTTGCTGAAGAGTAAGGTTTTCAACTGGATTGTCAGGATGGACAACAGGTACAATGCAGTCATAGGCAATGGCAAAGGGAACGGGATAGATCTTTTTATCGACGGCATTTTCCTTTTCACTGTCTTTAAAAAATCTGGAACTGTTTGCAATATCGATCTCTCCATCAAGGAGCGCCTTAATGCCGTCGCCTGATCCGCCCCCGGAAACCGATATCCGGACATTCGGGTTCTCTTCCATATATTTCGTTGCCAGCCTTTGCGCGATAGGGAGGACGGATGTTGATCCTTTCATTATTATCTCCCCGGCAAAAACAACCGCCGGGCAGAGGCATAAGGATATAATAAGGATAGGCAATATATATCTTTTACCAAACATATCTCACTCCATTCAATATTCCTTAAAATGATATCCATTCGGGATTATAATTTTATTCGAATATTGTTAAGATACGATTAGTCTCAGGATGCTATAGGCTGTCGTACAGTCTTTTTGCCTGCTCAAGCTGGGCAAATTTTTTCTGACCATTTATAACCCTTTCAAGACAGACCCTTGCCTTTTCCTTTTCTCCCAGCTCATTATAGATTACGGCCAGATGGTAGTATATATCAGGGACCTCCGAGGCCATCTCCTGAACGCCTTCAAGCAGGCCCTTCGCCCTCTGTATGTCTCCCTGTTTATAATAGACCCACGCGGCCGTATCCACCACGGTCAGCGTGTCCTTGTATTTTTCCAGGACGGGTGCAATCAGGCCCGCCGCCTTTTCGATATTCTCGGGTGTGGGTTCATATTCAACATAATAGTAGGCTAGGTTATTGGCGGCAACGGGTGTATCGGGTCTTTGTACAATCACTTCCTCGTAGAGATCCTTTGCCTCTTTCATGTCTCCCTTATTTGTAAGAAGCGAGGCCAGAATCAGTTTGACCTTTATGGCGCCGGGATTTTTTTTCAATATCTCGCGATATCGCGCTATGGCCTCGTCAATGGAGCCCCTTGCCTTTTCTATATTTGCGACTGCGTAAAGGGCCTCCATGCTGTCGGGCGCCAGATCCATGGCCTTGTTCAACTGCTCAATGGCCATGTCATATTGCTTTTTGACGCCGTAGAGTTCTCCCATAAGGACAAGGTAATCCGCATTCTCAGGACGCGCGTCAACCTGCCTTTTACACCTTGCAATCGCCTCGTCCACCTCTTTCCTGCTGAGCAATATCTTTATTATCGCACTCAATGACCGTGTAAAATCCGGGTTCTTCTCCAGGGAGCTCTCAAATAACGCAACCGCCTCCGTCTCCCTTTTATCCATGAGATTCAGCACGCCGTTCTTATAAAGGGCAAGATCCGAATCCGGAAACTTCTCAAGAAGCATCCCGTAATATCTCCTCGCGGAATCAAGATCGTTCCGGGCCATATAAAAATCCCCGAGCAGTGAACATACCGTTCCGTCGTCCGGATATAATTCCAGCATCTTTTTAAGGATCTCCTCGATCTTATCCGTCTGCCCTTTCACCCTATAGACATCAATCAGCCCATAATTGGCCTCCTTTGACTCCGGGCTCTTTTCCAGTATCTTTTTGTACTGATCCTCCGCCAGCTCAGGCTGGTTGTTCCGCAGGTATGCAAACGCCAGCTTCAATTGCACATTCGTATTATCCGGCTCATCGTGCACAAGGGACCTGTACTGTGATATGGCGCCGTCAAAGTCGTTCCTGCTCGCCAGTATATCGCCTTTTAATCCCTTCCCATTACTGTCTCCGGGATTCTCCTTTAACACCTCCTCCGTTAATTTTAATGCCTCATCCGCCTTGTTATCGCCATAAAGCAGTTGAGCCTTCAAAAGTTTTGCTTTGAAAAATTCAGGTCCTTCCGTAACACCGGCTATGAACTGATTGACAATACCAAGGGCTTTATCCTGTTGCTTCTTTGAGGCATAATACTCTGCAAGCGTTGCCGTCGGATCAAGTTTTTCCGGAAAATCCTCAATGGCTTTTTCAAGGACTTTGATCATTTCCTCTACTCTGTTATTTCTGCTAAGAAAAGATACCATGGAGATCCTCCATTTTATCTCATGATAATTATCGGATATAAGCTGCGTTAATGCATCCTCTGCTTTTTTCAATTCTCCATTGCGCTCATAGAAGGTCGCCAGGAGAAGCTTGTAATCAGCCTTTTGGGGCTGTTTGCCGATGATCTTTTTATAGGCCTCCTCTGCCGACTGGATGTCATTAAGTCCTTCATGAATATCCGCAAGTATAAGCAGTGCGGAGATATTGCCTGGATCTTTTTCAATCAAGGACTCAAGTGTCTTAACAGCCATATCAGGGGCATTATTTCTCCTGTACATCCCTGCCAGCAGGAAATAGGCGTCCGTTCTGAGGGGATTCTTTTCTATGGCCTCCTTCAACAGCTTCTCCGCCTCCGGCAATGAGCCATCCTGAATGAGCAGGGATGCCCGCAGGAGTTTAGCCCCTGAATTATCAGGGTCTTTGGCATAAACAAGCAGGGCCTTTTCCCTGGCCTTGTCAGTCTGCCCGGACAACAGCAATATCTTTCCGAGCTCGACCTGGCTGTCAAGAAGGTCCGGATTGAATTCTACCGCCTTTAAGAATGAGCTGTACCCGCTGCTGTAATCGTTTTCCTTAAGGTATGTCATGCCCAGCATATGGTATGCCTCAGCCATTTTGGAATCGATCTGGAGGGCGTTTTTGAATTCCAGCTTTGCCTTGACATAATCGCCCTTTTCATAGAGGCTTATGCCCTTCTTATAAAATTTCATACTCCTCTCTTCAGGACTACCGCAGGACATTAATGTCAATGCCACAAGGGCCATCAGTATCCAGATTCTTATAATTCCTTTACCCATATATGTTAACCTCCTTAGAATCTTTATGGATATGGTCTTTCTCTATCATGCAATCAGGTTGCAAAATGACATTTGGTGAAGGCACAAGGCCGTGGGATTGTGCGGCCAAGGCCTAAAAGAAGGGTCCTTCATGTCATTCTGCGGCCCGATAGCATGATCTGGTTAATATGATTATTTATTCCGGAATATACTCCGTGAGCACACCCATGAGTTGTCCGGTAAAAATATCCATTATATTTTGAACATCTTCAATAGCCTGCCCTTTGTCGACGGTCGTTTCAATCCTGACAAGGGCGCCATCACTACGTCTCCTTGTAATCGAGTCCCAGAGAAGATACCATTTATTTGAATATTCTCCCGCGATAATCCGGCCTCGCCCCTGGAACCAGTAATTGGAAAGGATTTTCTGATCTCCTTTTTCCAGTATCATCTGTCCGATCTTTACCTTTTCATGTGAAGGTGGGAAGTCTCTAGAGATAACTCTCTTTGACAACAGGGCATACCCTCCGCCTATTAAACATGATGCAGGGGCATGAGCAGTGTGTTTAGGCCCTTGATAATCATAATACGGCACCAAAAGTAATAAGGTATTAGGAAACTTTTCATTTTTAAAAGATATCATCACATAGTCATCGGCCCAGAGGCTTTTCAAAATATCTTCCTCAAGAAAAGTTTTCGATCCCCTCCACTCTCCTATTGAATCGGGGAAATTTTCAAATGATTTTCTGGCAACCTTAACGGTTGGTGAGGACAGAAGCGCACCGCACCCCCAGAAGAAAAGGCAGACAAAACATGCTGACCATAAAAAATATAGCTTGGACCGGGAAAGGCCCTTCATATCTTCGATAGTTGAGCTGTCTATATCAGCTGATCCGGTTTTTTCAGCTTCCCTGACTCTATCATGCCTTCTTATAATGCGTCCAAAAAGTACGAGCAGAATAAATGAAATCATGAACACCATCCATCCAGATAATCCGTGAAAAAAGCCCTGAGCGACCTCATGAGACACTTTAAGGGTCAGATATCCCGTGACGGCGATGCGCATTGCATTCGCCAATATGGATATGGGTATCGTCATTCCTATGACAACCAGCCGTTCCAGCCGGCTTTTATGGAACAGGTAAGCAAAGATAAATCCCATCAGCAAAAGGGGAAGGACATACCGTAAGCCGCTGCATGCGTCCACGACCTGAAGTTGAGTTACGCCGAGATCGATGACATTTCCATCTCTAAAAACGGAAAGACCTGCCCACCTCATCATCGTCGCTGATAATTCGCTGGAGATTATCTTTAACCTGAAGGTAAACATCTGATTCAAATATTCCGGAACAGGTATGATAAATCCCAGTATTACAAAAGGAAAAGCCAGCCTTTTAACAGTATGGGTTCCGAAAAGAATCAAAAATACCGATATTATGGAAATCCATATGGAAAGATAGGTAAAGGTCTCAAGCGATCCCGTCTTTCCTGCAATATAGAAGGTACCCGATAAACAAAATAAGATAATTCCTGAATAGGATGGCGAAAAAGAAAAAGATTTAAATACATCCCTTCTCAAATAAATAAGATAAACAAATACTAAAGGAACGAGGTATCCATATGAAAGGTCCTCGTTGTTCCACCTCCTTATCATATTATTTATGTCTTTGTGGAATTGTAAGGAGAGAATTGCTATCAGTATTACAAGGGGCAAATAAACAGCCCTGTTGACATAAATAAAATTCAATATTTTTTCATTCGTTTTCATACTTATACTTTCTATCGCCGCAATGAAATGTTTATACTGTTTTATAAGACAATTAATAACTGACTGCTGATCGTCCTTCGGCCCTGAGCTCGCGTATGATAGGCGTGCCGCTGAGAGCTCCATCCATAAATGCCTTATCTATGGATATCCATTAAATAGCACCTTTTCTCGCAAGAACCACCCATACAGTCTTCAAGATGATCATAATATCTGCCCAGAAACTCCAGTTATCGATATATTTGAGATCAAGCTCGACCACCTTGTTAAAATCCGATATTTTATTTCTTCCTGACACCTGCCATAATCCGGTTATACCCGGTTTCATGGATATCCTTCTTCTGTGCCAGTCTTCATATTTCTCAACTTCATCGGGCGTAGGCGGTCTTGTTCCGACAAGGCTCATTTCTCCCTTGAGCACATTTATAAACTGTGGAAATTCATCCAGGGATGTCTTTCTCAGAAATTTTCCAACCTTTGTAATTCTCGGATCATTCTCCATCTTAAAAATAGGTCCCTGCATATCGCTTTTGGTAAGCAGTTCCCTCTTTTTCAACTCCGCGTCCTGTATCATGGTACGGAATTTATATAAGTTGAACCTTCGATTGTTCTGGCCAACTCTGACTTGTTTAAAAATAACATTACCCGGTGAGTCAAGCTTGATTGCAATTGCAATAACTGGATAAATGAGCATCAAGATGATCAAGCCCCCCACGCCCGCAATTATATCCAATATCCTCTTATAAAGAAACCCTGATGCCGATGCTATGCCACCAGTCTGATATGACAGGGTGGGAATACCCTGTATATGTCCTCCCTGCATAGCTGGGTGTTTAAAATCAAACATTGCCGGTACTATCCTGATGGACACACCTAATTTGTGACATTTTTCAATAAATGGTCGCAATTCTACCGTGGAATCTTTAGGCAGCACAAAAACTACTTCGTCAATACCGTAATCTTTTAAGATATTATTAAAATTACTCAATTTTCCCATATTTTTCATTTTATAATCATTCAGCGCACCATCATTTCCTTCATCCAGATAACCTGAGATCTGATGGCCCCAACTGGGCTGCTTATCCAGCTGCTCTTTAATTTCCCTTATCCTGCTAAGGGATCCCACCAGGAGTATCTGCCTAGAATTTGAAGGTGTAAGGGAGCGCCTGTCAAAATAGGCATGCAGTATCAGCCTTATTATCATTAGGCTTGACATGGTAAACAGGAAATATGGCAGGACAAATGATCTGGGAAATGGATTGATACCAATCATTATAGCTAATGTCATGAGCAAAACATGGCTTAGAGTTAATGCAATAATGAGGTTTTTAAGCATAATCCAATTATTTGAAAACCTTTTCTCGGAATAAAATCCGAATCGACCAAGTATGAAGTTGTTTAGAAACATCATAAATAGTACTATGCCGACAAAGTCGTACCATGACATAATCAGGGTGTCTTGAGTCATTTCAAGGCTTAATGAATACGCCCCATATCCGCACAGGATTGTAACAAACATATCCATCGCCATAAGAATATTTATGATGATGTAGAATTGTTGCTGATACATGTTTTTTTTCGAAATTTACAGTGTGTTTTATTTGAAAGGGTTCTATTTAAGGTGAGCGGCCCATCGGCCAATGAGTTCCTTGACAAGCAGTACGATAAAATATGTATCATCTATAAAGTATCGTTTGAACATCCTCCTCGGTTCCTGTAAAAACCGGTAAAACCATTCCAGCCCAGTTCTTTGCATCCATACGGGCGCCCTTTTAACAATACCAGCAACAACATCAAATGATCCGCCAACCCCCATTGCGAAGGGCACTTGCATATCTTTCAAATATGCTCCCAGAAATTCCTCTTTTTGGGGAGAGCTCATAGCAACAAAAAGGATGTCGGGTTTTGCTGATTTAATGGTCTTTACAACATTGCTTTCTTCTTCTTTAGTCCAGTATCCGTTTCTGTATCCTGCGATATTTAGGGAAGGATGCTTCTCCTTTAACAGAGACACTATTTTTGAAACCACCGCATCTTTTGCACCCAGAAAATATACACGCCAGCCCTTTCCCTCTGCACGCTCCACAAGTTTTATAAAAAGGTCAATGCCTGCAATCCGTTCCTTAAGGCCGTCACCGAGCAGTCTCGAGGCCCAGACAACCGGCATTCCATCCGCATTAACCAGGTCGCATTGGTTTATGATGTTCTTCAGATTGGGGTCTCTATGCGCCTTAACCAGCTTATCTACATTGACAACAACGTGTTGATGAGATCCGCCCTCAATGATAAATGCCTCCACTCTGTCAAGGACCTCCGACATATCCATAATGTCAATATGGCATCCAAGTACATTAGACCTCATAATTTTTACTTTTCCTCGCCCCTCTTTGAAATATAGAGGGCAAGGGCATAGAACATCCATGCCTGTGCCCAGCGTATATATGGTATCCTGTTTGTGTAATACCTTGTCTTCTGACAATAGAAGAATCCCTTCCTGTCCTGCATGTTGTTGATGGCCCATTGGGCAATTTTCTTTGCGAAGGAAAAACTTCTCTCATCGTATCTTTCCAGTTTCAAGCATGTGACTATACCCTGGGCGGAACAGTGGATGTCTATAGGATAAAGCCTGTCGTTGTAATACTTCGGGCATCCGTCCTCCAGCCAGAATGTGTTAAGGTACGCATTATATGCCCTGGCAAGGTCCTTCTCCCATATATTGTCTCCTGTAGAACAGATCCAGCTTTTCAGAGCTACGAGATTGAATCCTGTATGGAAATTGTCTATAAAACTGTGATGGGATCTTTCACCATAGTGCCAGTAATAATCACTTGTCATAGCGTTCATGGAATAGGAAAAAGACTTTTTTGATTTGTCATATAATGCCTTGTCACCGGTATGCTTGAACAGTCTTCCCAAGAACGCCCCCCCAAGCATATTAGCATTGTGAACCCTGGCGGGTTCTCCAGGAATATAGCCAAAGCAAATGGCACTCTCCTTTTCAAAAAGTAAAAGATGATGAAGTATAAACTCACCAGATCCTTTAGCCATTTGTAGATAGTCATAATCCTCTGTTGCTTCAAACATATCTAAGAATGCATTTGCTACAAAGACAGTTGTAACTATATTCGGTGTTCCTGCCGGAACATAAAAAGCCCTTGCCTGCCACGGGAAATTATAACCCCAGGATATTCCCCATTTTTCAGCACATTTGATAGCCAACAATTGTTTAAGCAATTGTTCTGCTTCTTCATACCTTTTTAGTTGAATCATCCCGGACGCAAATAAAGCAAGCCCTTTTGCGTTTATCCCTTTTGGAACAAACGTAATAGGTCTTAGATTGACCGGAGATTGTTTGAATAGCTGTATCCAAACAAGCCGCATAAAATCTGATTTAAAGAACGGTATTTTTTTAAATAAAATGGAATTTAATCCATCGTATAGATCCCATCCTCCATAAGATTGCGATGAGCAATATTCATCAAGTTTACCAAAGGCTTCTCTGATCATAAATGGATGGTTTTGCCTGTGCGGATTGACTCAATAATTTTAAAACAAACCTCTGAAGTGTTGAGGATCTCCTTAACAGGTATCGGCGATTCCGATGCTGTATTGAGTGCTTTTAAAAATAACATAACCTCATTTTTCTGCCCCTTATCCTGAGACATTAGTTTCTTTCTATCAGTTTTTTTATCTCCATAGACAAGGGATCCTCTGAAATCATGTATTACTGATGTTATGCCACTCTGATATATTTCAATATATTCCTTTTCAAGTGATTTTGCACCATTGGCAAGATATATAATACTTCCCGATGCTCCGTTTTCATATTTCAAAACAATATGAAGTATGTCATTAAGGTTTTTTGGATCATCCATAACAGCAGCAAAAACACTTTTCGGTAAAGATCCTGACATATGAGTAAGATAATCAACAAAATGACAGACCTCTCCTATTATTCGACCTCCTCCTATTTCAGGAATTTGTATCCATGAATCTGCCGGTATATATCCGGCGTTTATTCTGTAGATCATGGCCATTGGTCCTGATACTAAAGTCTTTTTAATATAATTTGTGAGAGGGGAGAACCTGCGATTATAGCCTACCATGAGAATTGGTGGAGTGTTAGTAGTTAGTTGCGTGTCGTATATATCCTGAATTTCCTGCAGCTCATCAGGTGAAAGACAGAGTGGTTTTTCAACGAAAACATTTTTGCCGTTTTTCAGAGATTCAATCACATATTTCCCATGACTGTCATGTCTTGAAGCTATAAATACAGTATTGATCTCAGGGTTTGAAAAAATATCAGCAGCATTGCCGGTACAGAATTCAAATCCGTATCTGTCCGCTACTGATCGTGATCCTGTTGAAGAACTTGTCATCACTCCTTTTAAGCAAATATTTTCATTCTTTGTAATATTCGGCAGAAGATAACTTTGGGCATAAGATCCGGCACCTATGAAGCCGATTGTAACTCCATTCGCGTCGCGCCCTGTGCCCTGTGCTATGTTTTTCTCAATTTTATTCTTTGATATCGGCTTTCCTGTGTCATACTCAATAAGGATGCCAAGGAAAAGCTCTGTTTTATTAAGGACCATCTCATAGGCATTATGGGCATCCTGCAGCTTAAAGGTATGAGTGGTCAGATAGGATATGTCGATCTTCTTTGAGGCAATCAGATCCTGAAATGCCTCCATATTTCTTTTTTCAGTCCATCGTACATAGCTTGCAGGATAATCAACTCCAAGTTCTTCGTAAACAGGGTCATATCTACCGGGGCCATAGGAACATGACATTTTAAGAGCAAGTTCTTTCTTGTAATAGTGAGGTTCACGGTCAAACCCTGTAGGCACGGCTCCAACAACAACTACAACACCTTTTTTTCGGGAGACGGCACCTGCAAAGTTAACAGGATCAAGAGAATCTGTTGCAGCGGTTATTATGACTGCATCACACCCTAATCCACCTGTATACTCCATTATCCTTTCCTTGATGCCACTGGTATCCCTTGACAATGCGAGATCAGAGCAATATTTTCTTGCAATATTTACAACCGCCTGGTTAACATCAACACCGATAACACGTATTCCTGATGCCCTTAATAAAACGCCGGTCAGCTGGCCAAGAAGCCCAAGTCCGATGACTGCACATGTTTCTCCCAGTCTCATATCTGCCTGGCGAACACCCTGCATGGCAATAGCACCAAGGGT
>JAFGIC010000502.1 GCA_016929815.1 Deltaproteobacteria bacterium | reverse complement strand
CTGGAGTGCATTAAAAATCCTCCAGTTAAGCTTCATTTTAAAATATTTTTCTGATTTTGAATTTCAATAAGTTGTTTTGGAACCAACGTTCCGATCTATTTGCTTGCTATTTGACTTCATGCTTGATAATATACATCAGTACCCTTAAATTATTACAGGGTTTTGATCATCGTTTTCAAGTATGAGGCGGCAAATGAAGACACAGTATTTCTTCTCAACACATCAGGTTTTTACCAATGAGGAGTTCACAGAGTTCCTTTCCAAGAAAGGTTCCCTTAATGTCAAAACGAGGGAATCCATTCTCAGCCATTATGTGAAGACCGGGCAACTCCTCCGGGTGAGGCGCGGGCTCTATCTTACAGTGCCTTTTGGTCATGCTCCGGATAAATGTCCCGTTGATCCTTATCTCCTTGCATCAAAGATGGCATCGGATTCGGTGCTTGCCTATCACACCGCACTTGAATTGCAAGGCAAGGCATATACGGTACAGGAGAATTTTTTCTATCTGACCGGATCGGCAGCCCGGCCGTTAAATTTCCGGGGACAGAGATATCGTGGCGTCGCATTTCCCAAAAAGTTGATGAAAGAACATCAGGAATCATTTGGGGTGGTTAAAGTTGAGCGAACGGGGATAGATGTTAAAGTGACCAGTCTTGAAAGGACCCTTGTTGATGCCCTGGACCGTCCTTCACTATGCGGGACCTGGGAGGAGATATGGAAGTCTTTGGAGATGGTAGAGTTTTTTGATCTGGATAAGGTGGTTGAGTATACAGCACACCTCGGCAATGCCACGACTGCCGCCAAGGTGGGATTTTTTCTTGAACAGCATAGGGAATCATTGATGCCTGATGATAAACACCTTGATCGTCTCATGTCCATGAAACCGGTGAAACCTCACTACATGGTTTATAAAGGAAGGAAGCCGGGGCGTTTTTTAAAAAGGTGGAATCTGGTGGCGCCTGATGAGATAGTCGAAAGACGTTGGGAGGAGATGTTATGAGAATCTCAAAAGAGAGGATACTAACGGAAGCCGCGTCAACAGGTTTCCGGCCCGAGATATTTGAAAAAGTGGCACAAATCTTTTCCCTGCTTCAGGGTATATGGAGACATCCCTTCCTTAAGAACAGGCTGGTCCTCAAGGGCGGCACCGCCTTGAATCTGTTTATTTTAGACGTGCCGCGCCTGTCGGTGGATATAGACCTGAACTACATCGGCGGCCCTGATAAAGAAACCATGCTGGCGGAAAGAACGAAACTAAACAATGCCATAACCGCCGTCTGCCAACGCGAAGGATTTATGCTGAGGGAGTCTCCTTCAGAGCATGCCGGCGGCAAATGGTTATTGAGGTATGAAAGTGCGTTTGGTCAGGGAGCAAATTTGACTATTGATGTAAATTTTATGTTTCGTATCCCTCTTTGGCCGGTCGCCTTGTTGAATTCACGTCAGGTGGGATCATATTTGGCTGAGGATATCCCGGTTCTTGATATTAATGAGCTTGCCGCAGGTAAGCTGTGCGCACTGCTTTCAAGACAAACGGCAAGAGACCTCTTTGACGCTCATCTGCTTCTCACCGGAAAGATGCTGGATAAAAAACGCCTCCGCCTGTCCTTTGTTGTCTATGGCGCCCTGAACAGGAAGGACTGGCGCACTATATCAGCGGAAGACATCGGTTACAATGCAAACGAATTTATGAATGAATTGATACCCGTTCTTCGCGCCAATAAATTTAAAAATGACAGAGACCGGAAGACATGGGCTTTGCGCATGGTTGATGAATGCCGCAAGGCTGCCTCTATCGTTCTGCCATTAAGGAAAGGGGAGCGAGAATTTCTTGAACGCATCCTGGATGACGGAGAAATCATTCCCTCATTGTTAACCAAAGATAAAGACATGGCCGACAGGATACTTAATCATCCCGGCCTGCAGTGGAAGGCATTAAATGTAAGGGAATTTAGAAATACCAGAAACAAAAAAACAGGAGGGTCAGACCTTGAATCTTGCCAAAATGCAGGATTAATTTAAATCTCTGTCTTAATAAAAACTTGTGATATCTCATTATCTCGGCCATACGTCCTGTTGTAATAGATTGGGAATATCACAAAATATTCCAATGTTGAGATATGATTATAATATACAATATTCAGGGAGCCTGGACAAAAGTGATGAGACCTTTGAGAAACTAAATTCCCGTCATTCCGGACTCCAGTCCTCAGTCACGCCTTGGCGTTACTACGGAGGGTGGATGATCCGGAATCCAAGAACTCTTCGAAAACACTAGGTTCCGGCCTCCGCAGGAATGACGACATTGCATCTTTTGTATCATTTTGCGAAGGTCTCGTGATATTGGCAAGCTACAACAGGGTTTTATCTCGAAATAAATATCATCTATTATTCTATGAATAATTCAAGCCTGATCCTTAGTCTTTTCATTCATAAAACTCTATGGCTTATTGCATCTTCTCAATGCGCTCCTTCTGCCGCCGGACCCTTAAAAGGGGATTGTCCCAAAAGGTCACCTTGGTCCATCAAGAAATCGCGATTTAGGTGGGCGGGCGCTCATCCGGTTGATTTCTATCTTCTTCTCCCATGTAGCGGAGTATCTGGGTGACCGATATGAAGAGTGCGATGACAAGAGGCCCCATGATAAAGCCGATGGACCCGAACAGCTTGATCCCGCCGAGGATGCTGAAAAATATAGCCAGGGTGGGCAGCTTTGTTTTGCCCCTGATGAGGAGGGGCCTTAAGATATTGTCAACGGAACTTATACCCAGGACACCGATTATTACCAAAATAATCCCTTTGAGGATGTACCCTTTCAGGAACAGGAATGCGGCCAGCGGACCCCATACCACAAAGGTTCCAAGTAGCGGTATGAAAGAGGCGATAAACAGGGCAAAGGCGCAGAGGCCTGGCGTGGGGACACGGAGAAGCGAAAAGGCCACCCCGCCGATAGCAGCCTGGGCCATGGCTACGACAACCCCGCCGTATATGGTTGAGACAATGATGTCCTTTGTCTGTGAAAAGAGCCTTTCCCGTTGAGCCGCGGAGAAGGGTATCAACCTGTGTATGCCATCAATAAATTCAGAACCTCCCATAAGAAAAAAAAATGTGGAGAGGAGCATTAGAACGAAGCTGGTAATCGCCGAGGCGACATTGCCGAGCCCGCCTGTCAGCCCGCTGACCAGGTTCTGTCCAAGCCTGGATACATTTTCGAGGATTGTCTTCTGAAGGTCTGCCTCGGAAACGCTGACCAGACCTAATATCCTTTCCATGATGCCGCGCAATGAGGGATTATTGAGCACGGCGTTTAGAGGGTGAAAGCGCCCGGCCTGCACCGCATCGATCAATTCCCCTGCCTCCCGGGATATTAGATAAGAGAAATATGAAAACGGCCCTAGAAGCATGATGAGGATGGCGATGAGGGTTGCAAGGGATGCGAGACTTTTCCATTTCACATACCGCAGTACAAACAGATAGACAGGGTAGAAGACTATGGACAAGACAGCAGCCCATGCAATGGGAGATAAAAACGGCTTGAAGATCAGATAACTGAGATAGCCCAGCAGGATCACCAAGGCAATAAGGGCAGCAGTATAAAAACGGTTTGCAGGCATAAGGCAGCTCAGCTAATAGATATTTTTTTAGGAAAACGGGATATAATTATAAAGGGCTTATTTTAATATTGAACAATAAAAGATTACCATTGAGATGTCAATTGTCCTTTTTTGAAGGAGACGCCCCGGAAGGACGCTAGGCGTCATGCTTTTATTCTCATTTACATATATTACGCCGCATGATGATTGTCCGGTGTGGGATGCCGGTCCTTGAATAAGCGGATAATCTTTAGAACAAGGGAGTCCAAGACAAGTTTGATGAACCGTTCGTAAATAACATGTTGCGCAGTCCCGTCATCTGAAAAATATCTTCCGGTATCCTTTTCATCAGTAGATCTATGTGATAAAAGGATATATAAGAAGGCATTTATTATCTTATTTATCATTTTACACCCCTATTGAAAGTTATTTAGAGATTTTTGAAATTGAGAGTCAGAGGAAATTAAATGATAACGGAATGCATTGTTCCCCAATCAGTCGGTTCTTTATCCATGGCTGTCCTTGCCCTTATTATGGCAATCATGCAGACCATGCTCTTTATCCGAATCCCTCATTACAAATGGTGCGCTTGGGGAGCGGCCATTGCATTTTCAGGGATGCTTTATGCCTTTGGCGTCTTTTTCGAATACAATGCATCGCCGGGACCTGTAAACCGATTCGCCGGACTCCTTGAATTCACGGCCATTATCTTTCTGATCCATTGCGCGTACGGATTTACATTCGCCTACCTAGAAAAGGAGAGCAGGCGTTATCACGTCTTCGCCGGGATCTTTCACTGCCTTATCATTATCATTCTTTGGTCCGGCAGTTATATCGTGGCAGACGGATACGTTGTCCGTAACTTGACCGGCCCGGCAAAACCCTTTATTGAACTGGACCTGGGACCGCTTGGGCCTGCGTTTGAGCTCTATGGATTTATGGCCTGTCTCGTCATCATAATGCTGTGGATCAGACACAGAGAGCCGGACTTGAGATACAGGAAGGCCTTTATATCCGGCATGACTTTCTGGCTTTTACTTGCCGCCCATGACGGTCTCGTCTCAATGGGCATGCCATCGATTCAGTATTTAATGGAATACGGGTTTTTTGTATTTTCCATTGTGGTCCTTTGGGTGGTCCTGAGCAATTACACGGACATCTCGACCATTGAAAGGTATCGGGCGGTTACGGAGTTCGCAAATGACTGTATCTTGTTGATGCAGGACGGAAAAACGATCTTTAATAATCCTTCCTGCGTTGAACTGGTCGGAAGACCTGTCGCAGGCATGTCCATAGAAGATTTTCTGGAGATTGTCGTGCCCGAAGACAGACAGCGGTTCATTGAAGATTACAATAAGCTGCTTAATTCAAAAGGCGATCAAATCCCTTCAACGGTAAAGATAAAGAGGGCGGACCGCGAAGAAAGGGTGGCTGAAATCAGGGCAAATCTTATCAATTACAGAAACAGGACTGCTGTTTTAGCGGTTGTCCGGGATATAACAGACAGGGTTCGCGAGGAAGAGGCGCGCAGGGAAAGCGAAGAAAATTTTCACAGGTTGAAGAAGATGGAATCGCTGGGTCTCCTGGCAGGCGGCGTGGCCCATGACCTGAATAATGTCCTTTCCGGGATAGTCGGCTATCCGGAACTGATCCTCAGAAGCCTGCCTGAAGACAGCAGCCTTAAAAAACCGATTAAGACTATGCAGGAATCCGGACATAAGGCTGTGGCCATTGTACAGGATCTGTTGACTCTTGCGAGGGGTGTTGCAATCAAGAAGGAAATTCTCAATTTGAATGATATAATAGCAGAGTATTTAAAGACCCCGGAGCATGAAAAACTTTTTCATTACCATCCTTTTGTCATCATAAAATCGGATTTGTCTGAGGATCTGTTGAATATCAACGGATCGCATGTGCATATCTGGAAGATGGTAATGAATCTCGTATCAAATGCATGTGAGGCGATTGAAGGCAAAGGGCAGATCAGCATAGCAACTATGAACCGTTATCTGGATCGTCCGCTAAAGGCCTATGAGGACGTGAACCAGGGTGAATATGTTGTCCT
>JAFGIC010000501.1 GCA_016929815.1 Deltaproteobacteria bacterium | reverse complement strand
GTAACACTTGCCGGAAACAGTCCCGACGCCATTATTATATCGATCGATATATCCGGGGCATCCATTGATGAGGCAAAAAGAAAGATAAAAGATGAGGGCCTTATCAATGTACGGTTTATGCAGGCGGATATATTCAACCTGCCGTTTGGTCCTGATGAATTCGATCATATATTTGTCTGTTTTGTCCTGGAACACCTGTCACGGCCCTCTGCGGCCCTGAATATATTAAAGAGACACCTGAAACCAGGCGGGACCATCACGGTCATTGAAGGGGACCACGGCTCTGTGTATTTTCATCCGGACAGCGATGCGGCGCACAGGGCTATTAAGTGTCAGATAGAACTGCAGCGGCGGGCGGGCGGCAATGCCCTGATAGGCCGGGAGCTGTATCCGCTATTGTGCGGTGCGGGATATAGCTCGGTCCGCGTCTCCCCGAGAATGGTCTATGTGGATTCAAGCAGGCCTGAGCTTGTTGAAGGCTTTACAAAAAAGACCTTCACGGCCATGATAGAAGGGGTTCGGGAACAGACCATCTCATCAGGGATCATTGAACCGGAGCTCTTTGAAAGGGGCGTAAAGGACCTGTACAGGACCACTGAAACGGACGGGGTCTTCTGCTATACATTCTTTAAGGCATTCGGAATCAAGTGATGATCAAAACAATAAAGGAGAAGAAATATGAAACACATTCGCGTTATACTCGTCAGCTTGCTTGTAATCTCTTTACTTATTGTTGTTTATTCCCAAACTGCCTATTCCCAATCTCCACAGGTCACGAAAAAGATCCTTTTAAAGACATCCGTTACAGGGGACGATACAAAGGAGGCCGTGATCGTAGATGCCTTGTTTGACAAGGGCGCTACCACCGGACGCCACACACATCCGGGCGACGAATATGCGGTTGTCCTGGAAGGCGACCTGGAGCTTCTTTCAGAGGGAAGCGGGAGCCGCCTTGTAGGCGCAGGAGATGCATATCATAATCCAGGTAGTGTAATCCATGAGGCAAGGAATGTGGGCGACGGTGCGGCAAGGGTGATAGTAACGTTTATCGTTAAAAAAGACGAGGCGGTAACACAGCAGGCGCAATAGGCCGCAGTCTAATAATGGATTTCATTTTAAGAATGATATATTTTCTTCATAGTGAGAAACGATATCAATTTTTCTCCAGGAGAGACTTATGGAAGCAAACCATCGAGTCCCTATTTTTTTGGTAGAAGATGATTCAAAACTGACGGTGTTGATAAAGGAATATCTGGAGCGCCATAATTTCACCGTTGCGACTGAAGATGACGGCAACCGGGCAGTTGAGAGGATACTTAATGAAAAACCGGCCATGGTGATTCTGGATATCCTTTTGCCGGGAAAGGACGGCCGGACCATATGCAGGGAATTGCGCCCCCGGTATGACGGCCCCATTATGATGCTGACGGCCCTGGATGAAGAGGTCGACCAGGTTTTAGGCCTCGAGATGGGCGCGGATGATTATCTCACAAAACCCGTGCAGCCGCGGCTTCTGCTCAGCAGGATAAACGCCATACTGCGATTCGCTGCCAGATCAGGCGGCTATGTCTTGAGAAAGGATAAAACGGGCATACCCTTAAACCACGCTGAAAAGATAGCGTTGGGCAGGCTTGAAATCCATATCCCCAGCAGGACCGTCTTCATGAACGGGAAATCGATAGATCTTACCACAACCCAATTTAATCTGCTATCTTATCTGGCTGTAAATGCCGGGCAGATCATCAGTCGCGACCAACTGTATCAGCATCTGCAGGGCATAGATTATGACGGCCTTAACCGTTCAATAGATCTTTCGATTGTCCGCCTTAGGGAAAAGATCGGCGACAACGGCAAGCATCCCTGTATTATAAAATCGATTCGAGGGCAAGGATATTTGATGGTTAAACCTTTATGAACAGGCTTTTAATCAGAATATTGTCAGGGATGATTTTCGCCCTTATTGCTGCCATGGCAGTAATGACAGTGATATTCAATCTTTTTTATGGTCGTCTATTTACATACCCTAAATGGTATCCGATCCGACACACTGCCGAGCTCGTTCAATATATCATTGACAAGACACCCCAGGAAAAGATTAATCGGGAAATTGACTACCTGAGTGTCGTTCTCAATAGACAAATTGATGTCGTATCCATTAATGATGCAGCCGTTCCGGGAAGCGTCAAACAAGAGCTATCCAACGGCCTGGTGAAATATGGGAAATCCAAAGACAGAAAAAAGATATTTTACGCGCCGGTTCAACAAGGCAAACATGTAGTGCTGATTGATCCCTCATTTCAACAATACAAACCGGTTTTTGATCTTTGTTCGTTTATTATAAATGCTATTATTTTGTTTATTACAGCCGCATTTGTCGGATTTTGGCTGGTATATCCGATAAATCGTCGTCTTAATAATATCGAGGCGGCAGAGGAAAGGATCAGTCAGGGTGACATCACGGTCAGGATACATAATCAGTCAACAGACCTGATTGGAAATGTGGAAAGGTGCTTTAACCAGATGGCCGACCGGATCCGGACACTGGTAACAAACCGGCGGGACCTGTTAGGCGCAATTGTTCAGAGGTTTCAAATACCCATCGCAAAGATTGACGGATATCTGAAGGGGCTGCGCAGAGGCAGTGATGTACAGGAGATTAAAAAGAGGTCGGAACAGATAGATGAGACTATAAATGATATAGAATTGCTGGTGAGTGACCTCTTGACGCAGGAAAAGGTCATAATGTCAGGTTGCAGGGATCAAGGAAATGATCCCCAGAGAGACACGATACCGGACCGTTTATCGTATGGCGTGCAGGAAACGCATCAGGGCAAAGAGCCCCATACGGCTACCGTAGCACATTCAAGCCTTAAAATAGGGGTTATGAAATTTGTCTTACGTATCTCTTTAGGCATCTTAATCGTTCTTTTGATCCATCAGGCCCTTATGCTTGTCAGGTCTCAACTCGTTTATGAATATACCAATAAAGATCCGGCCTGGCATCCGGTACATAGCATGGCAAACTTGATTCAACGCGCAGTTGAGCTTACTCCCCAGGAAGAACTGGTGGATTGGCTCAAGGCCTTTGAGGCAAGTCTCGATAGACGTCTTGAGCTTGTGCCTGCCAAGGAGGCAACGCGTCACTATACCAGGACAAGTGTACTGGAATTTATGGACGGAATGACATATGGCGTTTTCAACGGCAGGGATGTGTACAGCGCACCGGTGCATAACGGCGCCGATATACTGATGATCGACCCCGCCTTTGGCCGGTTTAGGCAGCACCCCAGCATCATTTATCATACTATTATATTAACCATTCAATTTATTCTGACGGCCTTCTTCGGGATCCTTCTATCCATGCCAATTATACGGAACCTAAAAAGATTAATGGTCGGCATAGAAAGGATTCGGCAGGATGATCTGGATGCCAGAGTGGATATCCCGTTGAATCAACCTATAGGTACATTAGCCGGGCACTTAAACGACATGGCGGAACGCATCCGGTCCCTCCTTAATCATCAGAGACACCTCATTCAGGCCGTGGTCCATGAGATCAGGACGCCCGTGTCCCGCATCCGTTTTCACCTGGAGATGCTTTCGGATGCAAAAGATAGAATAGAGATTGATAAAAGGGTTGCGGATATTAAGGAAGAGATAGAGGAACTGAACCGATTGGTCATGGAATTATCCACATTTACCTCCCTTGACAGCATGAAGGAGTTTCCGGCTACAGAGAATGTTCCTCTTTATAATACCATTAGGGAGATTATGGCCTACCATCAGAAGACGAACAACTATATTAATATTGTTCTTTTAAATGATGCGGATAAAGAAATTAATGTAACGGCGGATCCAGTCTATTTTAAAAGAGCCATACATAATATTCTTTTTAATGCCCTCCGTCATGCAAGGGAGCAGGTATCACTCCGTTGGGCTGAAGTAAAGGATGGTATATCTTTAGAGATCTGTGATGATGGACCAGGCATCCCTGAATCGGCCAGGGAGGAGGTGTTCGAGCCTTTTACCAGGCTCGACCACAGTCGCAACAGGAGATCCGGAGGGTTCGGGCTCGGTCTTGCCATTGTAAAACGGATAATATCACTCCATGGCGGCTCCATATCCATTGCCGATAATACACCAGGGGGCGCCAAGGTAATTACCTGGTGGCCTTCTTCCAACTATCACCAGCGAAATCCCTTATCAATAAAATTGGATACAAATTGATACATAATTGATATAGACAGGGTAAGACCTTTTTATTATGATATTTTTTACAACTATTCAAATATGATAATATTTTAAAATTTAAAATTTGACATTCCATGAGGGAAATAACCCTGTCTCAGTATGGGGATTTTTTGTTATCTGTCGGACAATGGATCGGGAAGGATCTCGT
>JAFGIC010000500.1 GCA_016929815.1 Deltaproteobacteria bacterium | reverse complement strand
CTGGGTCTTACGGTTGTATGGAACGGGATGCAGGATCATGACGGCTATATAGATGTCAGCAGCGGCACGGGGGGCACAAGATTTGAATTATATTTTCCGGCGACAAGGGAACGGCTTTCAGATAAAAAGATGTCGGTCCCGATAGAAGAGTTATATGGCGATGGGGAGACGATACTGGTGATAGATGATGTGGAGAGCCAAAGGGAGATATCATGCCAGATGCTGGAGGAGTTAAAATATAGAACAACCGCAGTTTCTGGAGGAGAGGAGGCGGTTGACTATATGAAGGAAAATACTGCGGACCTGCTGCTGCTCGATATGATTATGGATCCCGGGATTGACGGCCTGGAGACATACCGCAGGATTAAAAAGATACATCCCGGGCAAAAGGCCGTTATTGTAAGCGGTTTTGCTGAAACGGATCAGGTGAATGAGACCATGAGATTGGGGGCGGGCCGTTTCCTCAAAAAACCCTTGATACTTGAAGAACTGGGGCTTGCAGTAAAAAAGGAATTGAGAGGGGAGACTGAGCGCTAACTTCAATCCATCTTTTCAATTCGTGCCTTCTGCCGCCGGACCCTTGCCTTCCAGGTATCGTCATTGCCGAGGTATATATCGGCCATACTGTTAAACTCAAGGGCCTGGGGCCTGTTCCCTTTCATCAGCCATGCCTCTGACAGATAATAATAGTTTTGGCCGTTCCCCGGATCAATATTCATGGCCTTCTCAAGTACTCCGATGGCCTCATCCGGTTTCTTTGACTCTATCATCAGCCGCGCCTGTTCGGTAAGTCTCAGGGATGCCATGGCGCGTGAAGCCGTTTTGTCTGTCTTTACAGTGTCCGGAACCGTTGAACGCGGCATTGGCGTCTCATCCGGAGGCGCAGCCGGGGCTTCCGGCCCTTCGATTGTCTCCGGCTCTTCCAGGGGAGCAGGCGGGGGCTGAGGTTCCGGGGCCGGCGACGGTATCATGACCTCTTCCCGAGGGGTTTCCGGGGGGACAATAATTTTCTGTGGCGGGGCGGCGCACCCGAAGGCAAACAGTAACGCGACAATCAATATGGAAAGGGGATATCTAATTTTCATTGACAAGATCCTTTAACTCCCTAAAAAATTTTATGATAGGATTCTGAACGCTGTGAATCGAGCAGGTTTCTGTCGGGACAAGTTCTTCAAGAAAGACCTCTCTTATGGTCTCAGGGCATCGGTCGGGAATGGCGAGTTCGCCGCTTTCCGCGCATATAACCATGTCAACAACCCCCTTGGGCCTCTGAAACCACCCGCCGGACATATACTGCGGCAACTCCTTCATAAGGTCGGCCCATATGGGGAGTGCCGCGGATGTTCCTGTGCCCTGCATGGATGTCCCGTCGTCAAAGCCTATCCATACCATGGCAAGTATCTCAGGCGTGTAACCCACAAACCATGCATCCCTGGAATCATTTGTGGTCCCTGTTTTTGCAGCTACGGGATTGGTTATCCCGAGGGTCTTCAAGGATGCGGCTGTCCCCTCCTCAACGACACTGTTAAGGAGGGAGTTCATTATATAGGCCTTGGCCGGTGTGACAGCCTTTTGCACCTCCATGTGTCTGCTGTTTAAGATAATTCCCTTTTCATCGGAGACCGATTTCAGGGAGAGGGGCATGGGCAGAAGCCCGTCCGCGGCAAAGGCGCAATAGGCCCTTGCCAGTTCAAGTGGAATGACCTCCATGGACCCGAGGGCAAGGGAGGGATGCGGCTTTAATGGCGTAGTAAAATGAAATGCAGAGGCGGTCCTGACCACGGCATCCATTCCCATCTTCATTGCCAGGTCCACGGTAGGTATATTTATAGAGCGGGCCAATGCCGTTCTCATGCGCATCTGCTCTTCAGGAACCGGCGAATAATTTTCAGGGGCCCACTCTTCCCCGTCAACATTATATGTTACAGGTATATTTGACAGCATGGAGGCTGGCGTGAAATGATCCAGACCGCACAGATAGACAAAGGGCTTAAAGGCGCTTCCCGGCTGACGCCTTGCCTGTGTTATCCGGTTGAACTGGCTGACGCCATAGTCCCTGCCTCCTGCCATTGCAATTATATAACCTGTCTTCGGCTGTATGACTATGATCGCACCCTGCAACTGTTTCAGGGGATCATTTCTCATGAGGGAAGGGTTTTCTCCTTCAATCCTGGCCAGGCCTTTGGAAAGGGCTGTTTCAGCCGCCTTCTGTGCCTGAGTGTCAAGGGTTGTAAAAACTGACAGGCCGAGCCTGGTCAGATCATCCTTTGAGTAAAGCGCTTCGAGCTGGCCGGAAAGATAATCGAGAAAATAAGGCGCCTTCCTGCCGTAGCCCTGATAGCCGGTCGGATTTAAAGGGGATAACAGCGCGGCCTCGCAATCAGCCTGCGTGATCCATACATGCCTGGCCATATTATTAAGGACCTGATCGCGCCTTGCCTTGCATCGATCCGGGTTGATATAGGGAGAATAGAGGTTCGGCGCCCTTATCAGTCCTGCCAGAGCAGCCCCTTCCTCCAGGCTCAGCTCCTTTACCGGTTTCCCGAAATAGAAATATGAGGCCTCGCCCAGACCGTTTATTGCTACGGAACCTTTTTGACCGAAATATATCTCATTGAGATAGATCTCGAAGATCTCGTCCTTCCCGTAATTGATTTCCATAACAACTGCCAGGAATATCTCCTTTAGTTTTCTGGACAGTGTTTTTTCAGGCGTCAGAAAATAGTTTTTGGCCAGCTGCTGCGTTATGGTGGAGCCGCCCTGATAGACCCCCTTTTTTCGCAGGTTTGTGTAAAAGGCCCGGAAGATCCCGCGAAAATCCAGACCGTGATGTTGGTAAAACCGGCTATCCTCCGCCGCCAGAAACGCCTTACGGACAGTATCCGGCACTTCATCGAGGGATATGAGACGTCTCTGCTCCCTTTCCTTTCCGAAAAACAGGCCGAGTTCCTCTGGCTCAAGTTCCAATACTGGTATGGATTCGAGGGTTTGAGAGTGGACAATATCCATGATAATACCTTGACTTATGACTATCTTAACGGGGAACCCTGTTCTTTTCTGGGCCGGAAGGTTAAGATCATTAAGAAACAGATCGAGGAGATCACCCTTGCGCTTCACCTCTCCCTTATGTTCAGGCGCATGGTCAACCTCCCTGTAACCGAGGTTTTTCAGCTTGTCGAAAAACAGTTCAGTGTTTATCTCCTGGCCGGGATAGAGGATGGTCGAATCTGAATAGATCCTTGAGGGGATGCTCCATCGCCTTCCCGAAAAACGCCTTTCTATGTCCCCTGAGAGTGACCACCCATAAGCTGCCAAACCCAGAAGGGCGAGAAGAAGTATAACAGCGGCTGCAATAAAAAGATTGATTATGAGTTGTCTGTTTTTTTTGATTATCCGCATTATCATAGAAATAGGCTGATCAACATATATGTATCAATAGGTATTCCCCTCGTTATCCACCATCGGCACGAATCGAACATCTATTGTCTTTTGTCGCCTGATCCTTCCTTCCTTTTTTTCAAGGAGCAGCAGTTGCTGAAACCCGCTCTCTCCCACGGGAATGACCATGCGTCCGCCCTCCGCGAGCTGAACTTCAAGGGGTTCCGGGATCTCGGTAGGTGCGCATGTTACAATAATGGCCTCAAATGGCGCATTTTCAGGCCAGCCAAGATAACCATCTCCTATTTTGACCTTTACACTGTCATATCCCAGACTCTTCAAGAGTCTTTCGGCCTGGGTTCCAAGCCCGGGGACGATCTCAATTGTAAAGACATCGGCCCCCATCTCGGCAAGCACAGCTGCCTGATACCCCGATCCTGTCCCTATCTCAAGCACCTTGTCGCCCGGCCCTATCGTGAGAAGCTGTGACATCAGGGCGACAATATAAGGCTGGGAGATAGTCTGTCCATAGTCAATGGGAAGGGCGCTGTCCTGGTAAGAGTAACCACGCATCCTGACGGGAACAAAGAGATGACGGGGCACTCTATTCATGGCATCTAAAACCCTGGAGTCGGTGATGTCGCGGCTGCGAAGCTGCTGTGAAACCATCTGTTTGCGCTGTTGCTCAAAATCCGGTTCCGAGCCTTGGGCGCATGCCTGAGTTGCAAAAATTGCCATGAAAGCCAGGATTATTATGTTGTTTAAAGGGTACATGACAGCCCCCTCCTTGAGATAAAGTTATAATAGCATATCAACGGCGCATAGTCATTTATTAAAAGGTCTCATGATACCGATAGAACATAATTAGAAAGAATATTGGTATTTATTCGAGCTTTAGGTAATTTTGTAATTTTTGTATTGAATTTTAAAATAATATTATTATAAGCTTGGATAAATTGATAGAATTTTATCATGGAATTATTAAGTGGATGTGCGTGATTCCTACTTTACTTTAATCTTCATATCATGAGAGGTTAAACCATGACAAATTCAAGCACCCTGGGAAAGGCTGTAGATGCCATTGTTTTTTTAAACGCCGCCTTTATAAATATCAGGTTGTATCCTCCAGACAGTCCGATGATTATGAAATCCATTGAAAACGCCTATTCCATTCTGCATGGTGTCTTTGAACAGGAAGATGCCGTTATATTCTCTGAATCGGAAGGATCTCTTGTAATATCCGGACAGGTCATGGATGAAAAAGACAGTAAAAGACCGCAGGTAATATCCTTTGTTCAGTTGATGCTTAAGCATGGGATAAAACGCATTATCTTCAAAAAAGGACTGGAAAAATCGGAGCTGCTCCATTTTCTTGAAGCGGCAGCCGGAAAGCCGGAGGATGTGCAAAAAGAAGGGGGCGTTCAGAAGGTTATATCAGGGGCAGGGATAAAAAATATCCTTGTTAATCAGAATAAGGAAGACGGCACGGATGAAGGGGACACAAAGGGCTCGCATGAACAGGCGTCTGCCGAAAGGGGACAGCTCGAACATATAAGATCGGGGATCGAAAGCATAATCAAAGGCAGGGACGAGGCCTTCAGGGACAGGCTCATTATGCAGGCATTGCCTAAGGCTGTCATGGATCTTATGACACACGGCAAGGAAAAGACTGCTGACGCCATAATCCGGAGACTTGGAGACGCGCTTTTAAATAAAATGGAGGCAGTGCGCGGTGAGGCCTCTCTGGCATTTGCAAGGGTCGGTGCCCACCTCCTTTCGGAAAAACGCGCTGCTGATATGATCAGGCATTATCCCGGGCTTGTCAATTGGATCAGGGTCGAGACCATAATGCTTCCGGCGTACAAACACATAGTTCAACAAATGCAGCTGCTGTCCCGGCATCTTATAATCAAACACCGCATCTCTGAGGCAATGGAGATCATAAAGACATTCCACATGATTAATACGGGAGAGTTGAAAAAAGACGAATCCATAAAGGCAGTTTCCGCTGATGCATTGAAGGATATTGCAAGAGATGAGATCCTTAATTCCCTGGAAATGGATTTTCAGACAGACAGGGACGGGCTCGGCAAACAGGCGCGTGAAATACTTGTTATGCTGGGTGCAAGGCCGGACAAAACGATTGATGCAATATCAGGGGGGCCTGCCTATAAAGATGCAGGCCCGGGTGAAAAGGAAGAACCGGTTTCACCTGTCGTACGCGACGAGATTGAGACAGAAAAGAAGGCCCATGATGATGAGTATTTTCAAAAGTTAAGCCAGGTTGAGCAATATGTCACAAACAATGATGCCGGATCTGCCGTGAAGCTGCTGTTTGAAATGATAGTCAAGTATGCCGGGGAGAAAGACTTTGAAAGGGCTGATGTCCTGAGAGATAAGCTCATGGAAACGGATTCTATGGCATTGAGTGAAATTATCAAGTCCGGGGAAATAATCGAAGAGGCCAAGAGCAAGGCAATAGACAAGGCGCATTTGAACCTGTGGTCTGAATTATACAAGGATTTGACAGAGGAAGAGACATCCACATTATTTTTTGCCCTGAAGTCCGTCAGGTTTAAGGCGGGCCATGCTATCTTTCAAAAGGGCGATCATGATTCCAGGCTGTATTTTATCAATAGGGGCAGGATAAAGCTGGTATATAAGGACGGCGACAAAGAAAAGATTCTAAAAGAATTAAAACAGGGCGATATGCTCAACGAAGACGCATTCTTCTCCCTGACCCTTTCCACTACAACCGCAATAACACTTACAGAGGTTGAGCTGAATTACCTGGAAAAGGATGTCCTGTCAAAATGGGAGCTGAGATCCTATGGCATTGAGCCCAAGCTGCATGATTATTATCTGAGAACCAAAAGAATCGATGAAACCATGGAGAAAATGGGTTCGGGACTGAGGAGACATGAACGCATCCCCATATCCGGAAAGGTGAAGGTCCAGTTCATGGACTCTTCCGGGATCCCTTGCGGGGAGCCTGTTACCGGCGCTCTTTCGGATATTTCCCAGGGGGGCATGTCCTTTTATCTGAATATAAAAAAGGAAAAGATCACAAAACTGTTCGTTGAGCCGAGGTTAAATATGAAATTCAGCCTCATGGTCGGGGGCTCAGAGCAGAGATTCGATCAGAACGGTACTATGGTTGCCGCTATCCCCCATTATT
>JAFGIC010000499.1 GCA_016929815.1 Deltaproteobacteria bacterium | reverse complement strand
CCCGGCGGCTTGGGTGAAACCGGAAATTGCTGGGAACTGGAGAGAGTTTATAGTATAAATACAGGTAATCATCTCCTTTTATTAACTTTCAACCAGAGGAAATATGGACGATATCAGGCAGGAACTGGAAAAACTCAAAGAGAATATCAGATATCACAACCAGAGATATTATAACCTTGACGACCCGGAGATATCCGATGCCGAGTATGACAGGCTCTTCCGAACCCTCCTGGATATTGAAAAAAGGCGCCCGGACCTGGTCACCCCTGACTCACCCAGCCAGAGGGTCGGGGCCGAACCTCGGGAGTCCTTTTCTCAGGTCCCTCACCGCAGGCCCATGCTCAGCCTGGAAAACGGGTTCGATGAAAAAGAGATAAGGGATTTTGACGTAAGGGTGCGGAAAATCCTGAAGGACCTTTATGCCTGCAATTATATCGTGGAACCCAAGATGGATGGACTTGCCGTGGAAATGGTTTATGAAAGGGGTGTGCTCGTCTCCGCATCCACAAGGGGCGACGGATATGTGGGAGAGAACGTTACCCCAAATATCAGGACCATCCGGACCGTCCCCCTCAAACTTATACAGCGCCAGGAAGAACACCCTGTCCCTGATCTGATCGAGGTAAGGGGAGAGGCCTACATGGAGATCGCGGCATTTAATGAGCTGAATAAACTCCGGCTCAGCCAGGGGTTGCCGGTCTTTGCCAACCCGCGAAATGCCGCTGCCGGGTCCATAAGACAACTTGACCCCAGGATCACAAGGGAGAGGCGCCTCAATATGTTCTGTTACGGTGCAGGTGAGGTAAGTGGCCTTAAATTCAAGACACATATGGATCTCCTGAATGCGCTTCAATCGTGGGGACTAAGGATAAATAAACCCTATATCAGGGAGTTCAGCAACCTTGACAATGTAATAGAATACTGCCGCCGGCTTGAGCAGGAAAGGTCAGGCCTGCCCTACGAGATCGACGGCGCGGTTATAAAGGTTAATGAACTGGTCCTGCAGGAGCGGCTCGGGGAAAAATCCCGCAGCCCCAGGTGGGCCCTTGCCTTTAAATTCAAACCGACCCAGGAGACTACCAGGATAATAAAGATAGACGTCCAGGTGGGCCGCACAGGTGCCATTACGCCTGTGGCATGGCTCGAACCTGTCGAAATCGCCGGGGTCACCGTAAGCCGCGCCACGCTGCACAATAAGGAGGAGATAGAGAAAAAGGACATAAGGGAGAACGACACGGTTGTTGTCCAGAGGGCGGGTGATGTGATCCCCGAGGTTGTCAAGGTGATAACATCAAAAAGGACAGGCAATGAAAAGGTCTTCCAGATGCCATCAAACTGCCCTGTCTGCGGGACAAAGCTTGAAAAAAGACAGGGGGAGGTAGTAATAAGGTGCCCAAATAAGGGATGCCCGGCACAGGTAAGGGCCAGGCTTATCCATTTTGTTTCAAAAGGCGCCATGGATATCGAAGGCCTCGGGGAAAAGATCATAGGCCAGCTTCTGGACAGGGAAATGATAAGAGAAGCAGCAGACCTTTTTAAACTGAAAAAGACAGACCTTTTAAAGCTGGACAAGATAGAGCAGAAATCAGCAGATAACCTGCTGAAGTCTATCGAAAAAAGTAAAAAAACAACTCTGCCGAGGTTTATTTACTCGCTCGGCATACGCCATGTGGGAGAACATATTGCCGATCTGCTTGGGGCCCGTTACCGAGACATAGAAAAATTTCTTACGGCCACGGAGGAAGAATTATTAAGCGTCAAGGAAATAGGTCCCCAGATAGCCGAAAGCGTGATCTCATATCTCAGCGACATAGAAAATAGAGACCACATAGGCCGGCTCTTGGATGAAGGGATCGTTTTCCAGGATTCTTCCCCAAGAGGGGAGCTCCTTGCAGGAAAGGCATTTGTCGTTACCGGGACACTCGGCAGCATGTCACGATCCGAGGCAAAGGAGGCCATTGAAAGGAATGGGGGAAGGATGGCCTCCGCAGTAAGCAGTTCTACGGATTACCTGGTTGCAGGGGAGGCGCCCGGCTCCAAGCTGCAAAAGGCAAGGGAGCTGGGAATTGCCATACTTGACGAGAAAAAGTTTCTGGATCTTTTGAAAGAAACCGGGAGGCTGAAAAATGGAGGATAAGACAAGGGCAAGGCTTATTATTGAAGGGAGGGTCCAGGGCGTCTGGTTCAGGGACTCCACCCGCCGCAAGGCACATGAACTGGGAGTTTACGGCTGGGTAAAAAACAGGAATGACGGGGCTGTCGAGGCCCTGGCCGAAGGAGACAGCGACGCGGTCAACAGGCTTATAGACTGGTGCCATGAGGGCCCGCCTAATGCAATTGTAAGCCGCGTAGATATTACACGCGAAGAATGGAAGGGCGAATTTGACTCCTTTGATATTGTCTTTTGATCCCTAAGCTGATAATAGAAATAAAAACATTTGCTTTGAATTATAAACCATCATAGTTCAACTAACTTGGAGAAGAACTATAATTACCGGATCAGGAGGGAATTAGTTAATGAACGTAATATATATGACGGGGAGATTTATCGCTGTGTTGCTTGCAGCATCTCTTTTTATGGCAGGCTGCAGCATAATGAGACCCATTTACGGTGACAGTTTCCATATATCAAGATCCAAACCCGGTAACGCCTCCAGCGGCGACAGGGGAACACTCAGGCTGAAGATAGTCGCCGCCCCCATGATAAATATGGCGGACCTTGATGATGAAAGGGTGGAAGCGCTGACAGAGACATGGGTAAATCTCCTGAAAGAAGATGAATCCCTCCTGGTAACAACCTTAACAGGGCCGGAAGACCTGGTGTTAGATATAGCCTCTGCAGAAACGGGTGTTTATATTGATCCCGCGCTTATTGAAAAGGCCAGAGAGATGGAGATGAATATCCTGATTACATCGCTCCTTGCGCCCTTGCATTATTCCGCCGACAAAGGCATATTCTGGCCATTCAACAAATTCAAGGGTGAATACGATGTATCAATGATTGCCTGCGCAGTTGATGCAGCAACCGGGACTGTCATTTTTACATTCAAGGAGAACGAAAAGATCAAGATGGGGCAGGTGCCTGAAGGGCAGACATCGCCAATCCCCCTTGATCAGGACACCCTAGACAACGTGCTGCATGTCCTCCAGCAAAGGCTGGCATCGGCGATGATGGATCTTTTGAAAGAACAGCCCTGGACCGGAAAGATCTCCCTTGATAATGGAAGGATAAGGATCGGCGGGGGCGCGGACGTCGGCATAACTACAGGGGATGTGTTCAATGTATTTGAAAAAGGAGAGGCCGTGAAATCCGTTACAGGCAGGGTTTACTATTCCAATAGTCCCAAGGCCGGAGAGATCAAGGTCACGGAGGTCATGGAGGATCATTCCTTTGCCGTCCCCCTTGGGGAAAATGTCTTTGAGGCCGGTCAGGTAATAACATTAAAAACCGAATAATCCCGCTTTTAAAAGCGTCAGGTCTTTATATAAAAAACGCATTGCCCCTCATAAAAAGGGGCAATGCGTTTTTTCTTCATTTTTTAGGACGATGAAACAGCGCCAGGCCTGAAACACCCAGCAAGAGGACAAGCAATCCTGACAGTATCACCGGGCAGCGTGAGCCTTGGGCCGCAGTACCTATGAAACATCCGCCTTGAGAAGCCCTGCCTTCGTTCTCATCCGTAAAGGCGCCCATGGGCATGGGGGGTGAATCGCCTGAATCCGCGACAGCCAGAGGTGTAGCAACTATCCGGTCCTTTAACCAGCTCTTGCCCTTGTCAAAATAGGCGGCAAACAAATTCCCGCCAACCCTGCCTTCGGTCAACTGAACCGACATGGGGAAATTAAGGTGTACATTTGCCTTCCTTGCCTTGACCCAGTATCCCTCATAGGGAATCAGAATAAATTCATCAGCAGGCGTGTAGGAATCATATTCGCCGCCGACCCACTCCCAGATCCTTATGTCGATATACTCATTGGCCTGCTCAAGCTCGCTGATGGGGGTCGGGCCGAAGAGGACCTCTCCGTCTTCACTGTATTCGATCACCTCTATGTCACCCCACATATATTCCTTTGCGTTGGGACAGCCTATCTGGTTCCACCCATTCCCGTTTGTTTCGTTATAGCGAAGGCAGACCTCAATATCATAGGCATCGCTCACAGGGATGCCTTCCGCCAGGACATCTATCCCCTCCCTGGCCAGTACCCACATGGCCTCCCCGGGATTTATCTCCGCACCTGGAGCATCAACCTCTACGTATTCCCCGCTGT
>JAFGIC010000498.1 GCA_016929815.1 Deltaproteobacteria bacterium | reverse complement strand
GGCAGGTAAACCTTCCTGGCCTCCGGGACAACCATCTTCAGCCATTCCAGCCCTTTAGGTTTGCGTCAAATATCTGACAATATACCCAAGTTCAGCCATGCCAGCCTTGAATCCATCCAAAGACGGTTCACGTATGGCAACATCATTTACCATGCCTATAGTAAACGGTTTGGTATTAGGGCTGCAGCCTCCAAATATCGTGAAGAGGATAAGCGCTCCCGCCCATAACATGTCTTTTCTTGTTCTGTCCATCTTGAATCCTTTTCCCCGATTAAATCGGAAAATAACCGAAAATATTAACGGACAATATTCCTTGCCTGCGTTAGGGCTGAATCCGGGATATGGATGCCGATTTTTTCGGCAGTATGAACATTAATAGCCAAGAAGATCTCTGATGTCTCTACAGACAAATCCCCCGGTTTTGCACCCTTAATAATCAAATGCGCCTGGCGCGCCGCATAATGAGATTCGGCTATGCTGTACTTGAATGCATTCACAACTTGGCTAAAACCTGGTCCATCCATGGCTATGCCTATAGTAAAGATTTCAGACTTAGAGTGAAATACCTCAAACAGCGTTAATAACAGACAAACCACGACCGCTAAAAAGATGCCTGTCTTTTTTAAAATCCTATTCATAGAGCGCCTTCTGTATCTTCCTAAAAACAATTTTCATCCTGGTGCCTCCCGGCCCGGAAGATTATAAAATTTCTATCGGATAATAGTCTTTGCCTGTAAAAGAACCCTGTCCGGTATTTCGATGCCCAGCGTTTCAGCCGTCTTCATGTTGACGGCCAGATAGATATCCGCTGTCTCAACCGGAAGGTCAAAGGGTTTAACCCCTTGAAATATTTGTTGCGCCAGTCTGGCCGTCTTTTTCCCTGCATCGATAAAATCAGTTGTGAGCGTAATCAGAACGGATTCGTCAAGGATAATTGAGGCGCCCAGCGGGATGCCTCGCCCGATTGCAGCCTGGCTCAATTCATGATTACGCCGGTCAAGGGTAGGTGAAGGGATCCTGAAAACGGCGTCAATATCTTCAGGCAGGGTCCCGATAGCGGCAACGGACTTTTCCACAGATCGCGTTTCAAACAGAACAAGCTCTACTCCCAGGTCAATGGCTGCCTTCTTCAGCATGGGCAGCTCTGAAACAGAGACTTCATCATCCGGATTATAGGGTAACCAGATCTTCTTCGTCTCAGGGAGGGTAATGACAAGCCATTCCAGCGCCTTTGAAATGCAATTTGCCGCTTTAACCCCTGTTAAATTGCCGCCGGGGTGACTCAGACTCTCCACCAAACCATTTTTTTCAGGCCATGCCTCGCAGCAAAAAAGGACAGGCAGGTCGGTTCCTTCTACCAGCTTCTTGGCGCGTAAAGCGCCCCCTCGTCCTATCGAAAATAGTAAATCCAGATCCTCTTCAATTATCTGTTTGATGCCGGTGTCAATGCTTTGTTCATCCTTTTCATTGAAGCTTTTATGGATGTATTTGATGTCCCTTCCTTCAATATAGCCCAGTTCAACCATCCCCTGCTTGAAGCCTTGCATGCTATCGGGGGTCGACGAGTCGCTCATGAAAATACCGATTTTAAAAATTTTTGGGGAAGCTTTACACCCTGCTAATACGGACAGCAGGAGGACGGCTGTAATCGTCCAAATGATCCCGATCCTGTTTTCCTTTTGAAATATTTTAAGCACCTATGTCCTCATGCGCGTACTCTATAATTTTTCCGGAGTTATCCGATTCATGCCAAAGACATGAATCCTGAAACTAAAGCCCCGATCCTTATCTGCAATCTTACCGTATAACGGTCGTTGCCAGGCCCAGCATATCATCCGGGATATTAAGCCCGATCTCTTCCGCCGTCCTTAGGTTGATGATTAATTTTACCTCTGATGTCTCTATGGGGAGGTCCGCCGGTTTTATTCCCTTGTGTATTTGTTGCGCCAGCCGGGCCGTCTTTTCCCCTGCATTATAGAAATCATTTGTAAGCGTGATCAGGACGGCATCATCCATCTGGATTGAAGCCCCTACAGGTATTCGCCGCTTAATGGCAGCCTGACTTATTTCGGCGTTTTTCGGATCGATGACACCCGTAGGAAGCCTGAAAATGGCATCTATGTCTTCCGGCAGATTCTCTATTGCCGCGACGGCCTCCTTGATGGACCGGATCTCAGCGAGAACAAGCTCAATGCCCAGCTGAGACGCCGCTTTCTCAAGTCCGGGGAGCTCAGCGGCGGATAAATTTTCATCAGGATAATAGGGCGCCCAGACTTTCCTTAGACCGGGAACGATATATTTCAGCCATTCGAGCGCCTTTGCGATACTGTTTGCAGGCTTGACACCGGTTATGTTGCCGCCCGGGTGGTTAATGCTTTCCACCAGGCCGTCCTCCACCGGCCAGGCATTTCCACAGAACAGCACGGGCATATCAGTACCTTTAGTCAGCTCCTTAGAGCGAAAAGACCCCCGCCTTCCAAATGAAAGCAGGAGGTCTATATCCTGACCCAGCAGCTCCCTGATTCGCGAATCTACATCCTGTTCGTCCTCTTCATTAACGCCCTTGAAGATATACCTGATATTTCTCCCTTCGACATAACCTGCGTGGGTCATCTCCGCCAGAAACCCTTCATAGGCCGTGTTGCCGGCTGAAGTGGAGGCGATGACGCCTATTGTAAAGATATTTTCAGGGGCCTTACACGCGTTAATGGTCATTAAAAGCAAACATAATGCGACAGCCAGCGGGATACATGTCCTAACCTTAATGTTGATTGTCAGGGTCATAAGGCAACTCCTTTGTTTAAAGATGTTTCTTGCCGAGCCTATCGGATTATAACCTTTGCCTGGGCCAGGGCATCATTCGAAAGTGTGATGCCGACTTTTTGAGCGGTTTTAAGGTTTACCGTTAAAAAAACTTCCGAGGTTTCTATCGGCAGATCCGTCGGTTTTATGCCCTGGTGTATCTGGTGGACCAACCTGGCTGCCTGTCTGCCTATGCCAAAAAAATCACAGGTAAGGGTTATCAGGACATCTTCATCAAGCAGCAACGAAGCCCCCATGGGAATTTGCCTTTCTATTGCCGCCCGGCTGAGCTCAATGTTTCTTTCATTAAGCATAGGCGAAGGGATCCTGAAGACGGCATCAATATCTTCAGGAAGGCTCTCTATGGCCTTCACCGCAGCTTCAACTGAATTTATTCCGTCTACAACAAGCTCTATTCCAAGTTGAAGAGCGGTTTCCTCCAGCCCTCTCAACTCTTCCGCCGAACCTATGTCGCCGGGATTGTAAGGCAGATATATCTTCTTCGCACCGGGGATGATCCTTGCCAGCCATTCAAGTGCCTTGGAATTTGTATCCGCGAACCGCACCCCTGTAAGATTGCCGCGGAGGAGCAAATGACCTTCAGTCAGACTGTCTCCAATCGGTTTTATATTGGCGCTGAAGACAACCGGAATGTCCGTTTCCTTGGCTATCTTCATGGCAGGCAGAACCGCTTCTGTTTCCAATATTAAAAGCAGATCAACATGCCGGGCCAGAAGCTCTTTTATCTTTGCATCAATAATTTCATCTTTCATGTCAGGAATGTTGCTGTAGATGTATCTTATATTTTTATCCTCTATATAGCCCAATTCACCCATACCTGCCCTAAACCCATCCAGGATGGGCGCGTCAATAGGGATTTTGCATGGGATGCCTATTGTGAAGATCCTCTCAGGGGTCTTGCAGCCCAAAGGTGAAATGACCATGGAGATAAGGGACAGCACGCAAATAACCCCTGTTTTTATCCCGTCTTTTAAAATTTCTTTCATGCCGCACCTCTCTTTATCACAGATAATTATAAACATTTTAACCTGTTGCAACCCTCAGCGGATGACATTTTTTGCACTCATCAGGACGGAGGTAGGGATATGGAGGCCTATCTTTTCAGCTGTCTTGAGGTTGATGGTTATATACACCTCGGCCATCTCAACAGGCACATCAGCGGGTTTGACGCCCTGCCTGATCTGATCGGCTAACCGCGCCGTCTGTCTCCCCATTTCGTAGACAGATGTCCCACAGGTCAGCAATACATCTTCATCCAGGGATGTAGCCGCCACGATTGGGAGGCACCGCCTTATTGCAGCCTGGCTTATTTTATAATTCTCAGGGTCTATGCCCGGTGCGGAGGTCCTGTAAACGGCATCAATATCCTCCGGCAGGTTGTCTATGGCTGCAGCCGCTTCATCGGCCGTATGGACTGCCTGTATAATAAGTCCTATCCCCATTTGAAAGGCGCTTTTTACGAGGTCCTCCATGATTATTTTCGAATGAGAATCGGCGGCATCGTATGGCAGGTAAACCTTCCTGGCCTCCGGGACAACCATCTTCAGCCATTCCAGACCCTTTAGGTTTGCGTCAAATATCTGAAGCCCGGTAAGATTGCCGCCCGGATGCCCCAGGCTATCAACCAGCCCCGACTCAACCGGAGCGCCGACCGCAACGGCAACAATCGGAATATTAGTTCCCTCAAGGATCTCCTTAGCCCGAAAGGCCACCGTATTGCCCAGGGCCAGAATGAGGTCGATATTTTGGGAAAGCATCTTTTTAATCTCCGCGTCAATAACCTTTTCTTCAATGCCTGTTGCGCCGTTATATATGTACTTGACGTTCTCTCCTTCAACATACCCTAATTTAGCCATGCCCGCCTTGAATCCATCAAAGGCCGGTTCGCGTACGGAGACATCATTCACCATGCCGATGGTGAACAGTTTGGTCTGAGGACGGCAGCCTCCCAAAACCAGGAAGAGGATGCAGGTTACTCCAGCCCCTAAAATGCCTGCTCTTCCTATGCCTTTGAATAATTCGGCCATCGAATGCTCCCTATAAAATTTAATTACCTGCGCCACCATGCGGGATAATGGTGTCCGCCCGCAGCAGGACATCATCCGGTATGCTTATGCCGATCCTTTCAGCCGTCTTAAGGTTTATTATTAGCTGAAGCTCTGATGTCTCCACAGGCAGGTCCTCTACCCTGACACCTTTATTTATTTCCCCGGCTAACCTCGCAGCCTTCCTTCCTGCATCATGAAAATCATTGATCAGGGTAAATAGAATCGACTCATCAAGTTGCATTGATGAAAACACCGGGATGCCCCGTTTGATACAGGCCTGGATCAACTCGCTGCTTCTGGAATTCAGGGTCAGGGAGGGGATCAGAAAGACAGCGTCCGCATCCCCGGGTTGAAGCCTTTCGATACCGGCTACTGCCTCTTCCACTGAAGATATTGTCTCACGAACGAGCTCGACACCCATTTGTGGTGCTATTATTTCCAGTTCAGGAAGGACCATGATTGAAGCAGGATCATCGGGTTTATAGGGCAGGTAGACCTTCTTCGCCCCAGGAATTATTATCATCATCCATTCCAGTGCCTTCTGGGTAGTCTCCAGTGCCCTGATCCCGGTCATATTGCTGCCCGGCTTGTTAATGCTTTTCACGAGCCCGTTTTCAACCGGCGCCGGGTCGCCGCCGAACAGGACAGGTATGCCGGTGCCCTTTGTAAGCTCTTTAGCCCTTACAGACACATTGGTTTCAGCCGTTAAAATAAGATCTATATCAAGAGAAAGGATCTCCCTGATTGCCGCATCAATCTTATGTTCATCGCGGTCAACCAGCCCTTTGTATATGTACCTTATGTCTTTTCCATCAATATAACCTGACTCGGTCATGCCGTCCTTAAATCCTGTCATGATGGGGGAGTCAAGAGGTGCATAGGAAATTATGCCGATCGTAAATATTTTTGAAGATTGCTCACATCCTCCAAATATAACCGGAGCTATAGCAAGTGAAAGAGCCAGTAAAACGGCCGTATTGAAAATGCCTTTCCTTATTTTATCCATCTTGAATCCTTTCCCCCGATTAAATCTGAAAATAACTGAAGACATTAACGAATAATGGTCGTCGCCTGCGCGAGGGCTGAATCCGGGATATGGATGCCGATCTTTTCAGCTGTCTTAAGGTTAATCTTTAAAAGGACCTCCGATGTCACAACAGGCAGATCCCCCGGACATGCCCCCTGAATGATCTGATGCGCCAGCCGGGCAGCATCTCTCCCTGCTTGATAAGAATCCGGCGAAAAGGTCACCAGAACCGCTTCATCCAGAAGGACCGCCGATCCCATGGGGAGACCCCGTTTAATGGCGGCCCGGCTCAGCTCGGCATTCCTCGGGTCCAGTGTCGGCGAAGGTATCCTGAAAATGCAGTCAATATCCCCAGGCATGTTCTCGATAGCGAAAAGGACCTCTTCGACTGAACCGGTTTTATGAAGGACGAGCTTAATCCCCAGTCTCGCGGCAGTTTCATCCAGCCCCGTTAAGGCAAGGACCGAAACCTCCTCCTCCGGATTGTAAGGCAGATATACCCTTTTTATCCCTGGCACGACCCTTATCAGCCACTCCAGGGATTTGGGTATGGAATCGGCGACCCGAATCCCCGTGACATTGCCGCCCGGGAGGCTTAAGCTTTTCACTAAGCCCTCACCGACAGGATCGCTGTTGATCATGCAGAAGAGCACCTTAATATCGGTCCCCTCGGCGGCCTTGTTGGCCCATGAGGCCGAGGTGTTGCCTATGGCCAGGATAATGTCTGCATTATCTGAAAGAAGCCTTTGAGTTTTAGAATCGACATCTTTGCCGCTCTCAATATAACCATATGAGATGTACCTTATGTCTTTACCCTCGACGTAGCCTTTTTCGGCCATGCCGTCCTTAAACCCTTCCTGTTCCTCGCCGAAAGTCGGGTCATCTACGGCAATGCCGATCGTATATAGTCTGTTCTTTGCCTGAATGTCCGAAAAAATCGTCCAGGGCAAGATAAACATGATGCATAGCGCAATGGCCGTACTTTTCACGAATTTGACTATGGCGCCCATCCTTTTCTCTCCTTATTGAAGATTTTTACATGCCTCTCGGTCCCTTCAAGCGTATCTGCATTCTATCGGATAATGGCCGTCGCCTGGGCCAGGATATCGTTCGACACCTTGATGTTGAGTTTTTCGGCAATCCTGAGATTGACAATCAGCTGCGCCTCCGATGTCTCAACCGGTATCTCTTCGGGCTTTGTTCCACTGAATATCAGGTGGGCAAGCCGCGCAGTCTTCTTTCCGGCGTCGGTAAAATCAGCGGTAAGAGTCAGTAAAACAGACTCATCCAGCATAAGAGCAGCACTTGTTGGTATCCCAAGGTTGAGAGCCGCCAGGCTTATTCCACTGCTTTCAGGGTTAAGTGTTTTTGAAGGAATAAGGAAGATATTATCAATATCCTCCGGCAAGCCCTTAATTGCTTCAATTGTTTCCTCGACCGAATGAACCTCATCAATGACTAATTCGATTCCAAGCCGGGGGGCTTCTTTGGCTAAATCGTTTATGGAAACAGCGGAGATATTATCATCGGGATTATAGGGCAAATATATCTTCTTCACGTCAGGCGTAATCTTCGCGGACCATTCAAGCGCCTTCATAATAGTATTTGCAAGCATAACACCTGTCAGGTTGCCCCCTGGATGGCTTAAGGTCTTCACAAGGCCCGATTCGACAGGCGCCGGGCTGGCGCTGAATAAAATCGGCAGATCGGACCCCTCAAACGTTGCCTTAGCCCTTAGACACACCTCCCCTTCCAGTGTTAACAGAATATCCATGCCCTGGCTCAAAAGGTCTTTTATCGCGGCATCGATTGCCGGTTCATCATCCACTGGGACGTTTTTATATATATACCTGATATTTTTCCCTTCGATATAGCCTAGCTCTTCCATCCCCGACCTGACCCCCTGCAGAACAGGGACATCCATCGGAGCGTTTGCCACGATGCCGATTGTGAAGGGACTCGCAGGGTCTTTACACCCGACGGTAAAAATAAGCATCGCGGCTAACGCAATTGAACATATAACTAATGTATTTATCCTTTGTTTAAACATTAAGTTCAGCCTTTATCGCTATGATACTATTGTTCATCTATGGGCACCCATAATGTGATCATTGTCCCTTCACCAACCTTGCTCGTGAGGTTGATGCCTCCATGATGCTTTTCCATGATGTCCTTTGTAATGCTTAATCCGAGACCGACGCCGAAGCCCTTGGTGCTGAAAAGGGGCTCGAATATCTTATGTTGTATATCATCGGGTATGCCGGGCCCTTTATCAATAACGCGTATCTCGAGATTTTCTCCCGACCGACCGGTCTCGACCGTCAGCTCCTTGCCGTGAGGGAGCTCCTCGCTCAGGGCGTGAACGGCATTTGTTACGATGTTAATGACCGCGCGGCGCATGTGTTCGCCGTCTATTCGCACTTCAAGACCGCAGGAAAGGTTCCGTCGGCATATGATGCCTTCGGGGAAAGTCTGTTCATCAAGGATCTTTCCCACCCATCTGTCGATATCTATCTTAGACGGCCTGATCTCGAGTTTTCTGGTGTAATCGAGCAGCTCGGTTATTATATTATCGCAACGCCTTACGTTTCGCTCCGCAAGGCCAAGGGCGCGCTTGATCCTTTCAGTCTCGTTTTTTTCCAGCGCGGCGCCGATGGAAAAGATGGAGGTGTTTACCGTGGCAAGGGGATTCCTTATTTCATGGGCAATGGTAGCCGTAAGCTTGCCGAGGGCAGCCAGACGCTCCTGACGGATCAGTTCAGCCTGGGCGTCATTCAACTGTGCTGTTCGTTCCTCGATTTTCTGTTCCAGGCTGTCGATAAGTGACTTTAATTGAACGCTCATGCTGTTGAAGGCGGAGCCCAGAAGCCCCAGCTCATCATTCCGTTTTACATCCACCTGCTGAGACAAGTCGCCGGTGCTTATGGCCATTGCGGTAATTGCCATGTTATGTATGGGCCGTATAACCTGTTTTACAATCAATAAGCCCAGAACACCCGCTGCCAGCAAGGCCAACACAATGAGCGCGGCGGTAACGCGTATAAAGTTTATGGCAAGGGCAAAGGCATCTGATGCGGTTTGTTCGGCCACTATATTAAATTCCTCTCCGCCGAAAACAGCCCTTTTGACAACAATAACGGAATTCTCGCCTGTCAGGCCTTTATGAATCCCGTCTTGAGCGGGAGCGGCAAACTGAAGACCTTTCAAAACCAGTGAGGGATTGCGGTGGGCTATAAGTTTGCCTTTCGCGTCAACAATATAGACACTCTGTCCCGGATTCACCTGGACATCGGAGATCAGATTCCATATCTTTTTCAGTCGCACTTCGGCCAGCAAAACCCCTTCCAGCTTTCCTGAGCGAAGGTCAACAAGGGGTATTGCGATGGAAATAAGGGGTTCGCCGGAGATATCTTCGAACCGGACAGGGCTATAATGGATCGTCCCGGTCTCCATTGTCTTAATAAATACATGCTCGTTGGAGTAATCGACCTTGTCCTCGGAGGACAGGCCGAGGCGGGAAAGATAAATAATTGTACGTCCGTCCCGGTTGAGCAACAACAGCTTATCATAGATGTCCTTGGACATGAGGAGTTTCATGGTGTCATAATGGACGGCCTTGTATTCATTTAAAAGCATGTTCAGCTTTCCCGAGAGGGTCAACTCATTCTCCATCTCATCAAAAAAGGCGGTTATCTTGTTGAGCACGGACTGCCCCATCTCGCCCTGCAACTGGATAGTCGTATCTTTTAAAGTGCTGTAGCTCTGTATGCCGATTATCCCCCCTATTAATAGCAGCGGGACAATGGCCAGACAGATAAAGGCGACTAACAGTCGATTACGGATACTGGTTTTCATTAAAATACCTCTTTAAAATTTATATGCAGTTCAACGCCGATCATTTAGTGGTTCATACCTAGTTCCGAATTATCTTTTTAGCCTGCAAAAGGATATTAGCCGGAAGCTCAAGCCCGATCTTTTCCGCCGTACTGAGGTTGATGGTCAAGAAGGCCTCGGCTGTCTCCACAGGAAGCTCTGAGGGTTTAACCCCCATGCGGATCTGGTGGGCCAGGCGAGCCGCCTGCCTCCCTGTCTCAAAACGGTCGCTCGCGAAGGTCATAAGTATAGACTCATCCTGGGGCAGCGATGCGCCAATCGGGATGCGTCGCTTTATTGCCGCCCGGCTAATTTCATTATTTTCTGCATCAAGAGTGGGGGATGGTATCCTGTATATGAAGTCAATATCTTCGGGGAGCGTCTCTATGGCAGCGACTGCCTCTTCAAAAGAATCGACGGAGAGTATGATCAGTATGCACAGGAGCCCTGACCATAAGAAATGCGTTATTCTCATGTTATTTTTTTGTTTAGACACCCGAGGCATTCCTTTAATGAATGATATTGTTTGCAAGCGCCAGTATGTCGTTCGAAATACCGATGCCCAGCTTTTTTGCCGTTCTGAGATTGACGGTCAAATATGCGTCCGCCGTCTCCACGGGAAGGTCTGCCGGCTTTGCCCCTTTAATGATCAGGTCGGCAAGCCTAGCCGCCTGTCTGCCTGTCGCGAAGGGGTCGGACGCGAGGACCAACAAAACCGATTCATCGAGAGGAAGAACAGACCCTATGGGAAGTCCTCTCTCAAGGGCTGCCATGGTCAATTCGCTGTTTCTGGAATCAAGCGTAGGGGAAGGCAGCCTGTATATGGCGCCGATGTCCCTGGGAAGCGTTTTGATTGAGGAGACCGCCTCCTCGACCGAACGGATTTCCTGTATTACCAGTTCTATCCCCATTTTTGCGGCTGACTCAGCAAGCCCTTTAAGAGAGACAACTGAGACCTGATCATCAGGATTGTAGGGCAGATAGAATTTCCTTTTATCCGGCACAACCATTGCCAGCAGTTCAAGCATCTTGGGTATGCTGTCGGCAGTCCGGACACCGGTTATGTTGCCTCCGGGGCGCTGAAGGCTATCCACAAGCCCCTCCTCGACCGGCCTGCTGCTTGCGCCGATGATGATGGGGACATCGGTTCCCTCAACGGCCTTTTTAGCGCGCAGTGAAACCATGTTGCCCCCGGTCAGTAGAAGGTCAACATCCTGGGAGAGCAGATTGCCGATCTCCCTGTCAATAGCAGCCGGGTTGTCTTCCAGCAAGCCGTTATAGATGTACCTTATATTTTTCCCATCGACATAACCATATTCTGCCATGCCCGCCTTGAATCCATCCAGTATAGAGATATGGCTTGTGGTGAGTATGGCCATTCCGACGGTTATGGTTTTCCCCCTGTTACCGCATCCCGCTGCCGGCATCAACAGGAGGCTTAGAATAAGCGCATATAAATATTTAATCTGATGCATCCAGGACCTCCCGGATTGAAGTGAGCATTTCCCTTACATTAAAGGGCTTGTTGACAAATCCCATGGCGCCTGCGGCAAGAAGGCCCTTAACATTTCCGTCACCCGAGTAGCCGCTCGCGATAATCACCCTGGCCCCCGGGTTGAT
>JAFGIC010000497.1 GCA_016929815.1 Deltaproteobacteria bacterium | reverse complement strand
TACGCTAAAATATTACATCGATTATCGTTACGTTATTCTAATCGCAGAAATTATGCCGGTCCTGCATAATTACAAAATAAAATTATGATGCTGCTGATCTAAGGTTTCCGACAAACTGCTGGATTCCGGCCTTTGCCGGAATGACGGCAGTGAATTCAATTATAAGACGGTTAAAATATCATCAATCCTTTACTCAGCTTTATCACTTTGTCTGCGTCTGCTTTATACGTTATTTCATCATCAGGGCAGGCAGCCATGTTGCCAGTCCGGGGTAGAACATTATAAGCAACGTCACAATAAGCGTTGCAATGCAGAAGGGCATAACGCCCCGGTAAATTGATGAGATGGTAAGGTCTGACGGGCTTATGTTCTTGAGCATGAATATGCCTATGGCAAAGGGAGGGGTGACCGCCCCCAGGTTTGCTATGAGGGTTGCCAGCACTCCGAACCATATCATGTCCACTCCCATGCCCTTGACCATAGGCGCAAGCACGGGAAGGGTCAAAAGGAGTATGATCGGGGCGTCGCATATTATCCCGAAGATAAGATATATAACCAGGATGAGTCCTACAAACATCATCGGAGAAAGCCCCAGTCCCTGTATGGCCTCAACCAGCCTTGAGCTTAATCCGCTTGCGCCCAGTCCGTTGCCGAATATCAGTCCTGCTATTATCACGAAAAGCAGCATGGAATTTGTCCTGGTGCTTTCAATCAGGCTTGATATGAACTTCTTCCAGCTGAAACTCCGTGAGGCAACGGCAATAACAAGGGCGCCGAAGGCGCCTATGCCGCCGCCCTCCATGGCGCTGAATACACCGGCATAGATGCCTCCTATTACCAATATGAACAAAGCCAGTATTGGAAGGAACTTGGGGGTCGATCTCAGTTTTTCATTCCAGCCGGATCTTTCACCCGCAGGCCCCAGCCGTGGATTTGCCAGACACATGATCATGATGACAACGATAAAGCTGAGCGCCAGCAGAGCGCCTGGGATGATGCCCGCGATAAACAGATCTCCTATCGATTCACGGCATATGACGCCATATATGATAAAGGGCACGCTTGGCGGTATTATAGGGCCGAGTGTGGCCCCGGCAAGGATAGAGCCTGTGGACAACTCATCCGCGTATTTATATCTTCTCATCTCCGACAGCCCGACTGTGCCCATGATAATGATTGCTGGGAGCGGTCCGCCGTTTACCGAAGCGAAGGCTGTGCATGCTACAATCGTGGCTATAGCCAGTCCGCCCCTGAAGCTGCCGAACCATGTATAAGCAGCCCTGTAGGCATTTGTCCCCATACCGCTCTCCATAAAGATAAAACTCATTAAGGTGAAGAGAGGTATTACGCTCCAGTCATAGCTTGCAGTCTGCGTGTAAAGGGTTTTCCCAACAAGCATAAGGCCTGCATTTGGCCCTGATGAAAACCCCGCCAGAGCCACAGAGAACAGGATAAATGCTATGGCCAGGGGCATCCCCAAAAACATGAACAGAAACAGGAGTGCAATGCTTATGTAGCCGGATATATCCGAACCGATTCCGGGAAATACATGGAGCGTGATGAGCGAGGTAAGGAGCAGAAACAGGAGCGGTGCGCCTGCGGCAAGCAGCCATGCAACAGGGCCGGGGCGAAGATCAATGCACTCACGTATCTTTGACAGTACATCCCTAATGTAGATGATGAACAGGAAGAGGGCTCCGATGGGAATCATGGACGCGCTCGGGAAAAGGGGCAGCCCGGACTGTGCCTTGGAGCCAAGCTGAAGATAGGATATTGCTGTCAGAGAACTCTTCCATACAATTACGCCGGTTACTATCATACAAATGATGTACATGGCGCAGGACAACAACAGTTTCGTTTTTTGGGGGAACCTGGCCGTAATGATATCAATCTCAATATGTCCTTTCTCGACCTGTACATAGGCGGCGGCAAGGAAAAGAAATACCGTCATGACCATGCCGCCTATGTCATAACCGAATCTTAACGGCTGATTAAACACATAACGCAGGACAACATCCACGACCACGAAAAGGGTATAAAGGGCCAGTATCCCGCCTGAAATGTAAAAAAGCCACCGCGTCACGGGGATTATCTTTTCAAGGGCGGATATGAACCTGTCCAGATTCGGGATTTCATTGGAATCAATGAGCCTGTTGTCTGAGTCCATTGGTCAGCAGCATCCTCTAGTTATTGTCCATCCATAAAGAAGGCATTTATGGATGGAGCTTTCAGCATTCAGCGATTAGCATTCAGCTAAGTCATTGAATTAATAAGTTTTTGCTGACAGCTGAGAGCTGACGGCTGACAGCGTGAATCCGAAAATTGGTGTTTTCGGATGAACACTAGTTAACTTGTTTAGCAGGGAGGCTGGGAGCATGAATGCAAATTGGATTTTATTCATTTCAGGCTTCCCAGCCTTCCAGCAGATAAAGACCTGCGTCTTGAACCTTGCCCCTTGAGCCCTGCGCCTTGCGCCTTTCCTCATTTATCATATTCCGCATACAGACGGTTCAGTGTCTCAAAGATCTCCTTCGCGTCTATACCCTTGTCCCTTTCCAGTTCAGCAAGATATTCCTCCTGGACAGGGTCCTGAAGCGCGCGCCACCTGGCGATCTCATCCTTGTCAATCTCAACCACCTGCAGCCCGTACTGTTCCTTTGCAGTTTCAAGGGCCTCCTGTGCCGCTATTGTATGGTAGGCATCAGCCCAGGCCGGTATCTTGGCGGCCTCATCCTGCATGATCTTTTGGATATCGGGGGGCAGCCTGTTCCAGGATGCCCTGTTTAACCCGAACCAGAAGGGCATGAAATGAAAATTCACGCTGTGATAATATTTAACCAGCTCGGAGAGTTTAAAGGAATCCATCATTTCCGGGTCCATGAAACTGCCGTCCATAATCTTTCTCTGGAGGTTTTCATAAACAGCGGGAGGACCGGCAGGAATAGGAGACATCCCCAGAGCCGCGCATGTCTTGATGCCGAACTCACTGTTCTGGCCTATCTTCAGGCCATTTGCGTCCTCCAGGGTACGTACGGGTTTTTTAACCGTGGCAAAGCCTATCCCGATAGGAGAGGGCGCAGATGCCCAGAAGGCAAGAAGCTGTATGTCCGAGAATTCTGCCTCTATCTCCTTTTCATATAACTTCCAGAGCTCCCATGCGACCTGTGCCGGATGCCTGCATGTAGTGCCTATATCGCATATTGACATGATGTCCATGATCGGAAAACGGCCCGGTGTTACTGTCGTCATGTTGCTTGCCAGGTCGCCGGTGCCTGCAACCAGGGCATCGTAATTGTCGGTATCGGTTGTTGATCCGACAAGGATCCTGAACTTGACCCTTCCGTTGCAGGCCCGCTCAACGCTGTCCATCCACTGCTTTACCGTGGCTACCTCCTCGCCGATAATGCCCCTTGACGGCACAGTGTACTTGATTTCATGGACGCCCGTGTCTGAAACCGACCGGCCACAGCCGGTGATTGAAGGAATAAGAAGTGTGATAGTAATGAGGGAGAAGAGAAACACCCCGGACTGACATTTGTTTTTCATAGATACCCCCTTTTAAAAATATCCTGAAAATTCAAATCGCCGCAAATTGATGAGCATTCAATAATGTCCAGCTATGATTGTGTTGAAGCACAAGGATGTCAAGAGAAAAACGTTTTATTCCGAATTTGTCTTGAAATGAATATATTTTTTATACTATATATTATTCCAGCAATTAAACGATCCTTTCTTTTCATTAACCTCTAAAAGGGAGGTTGTCCAGTAAGAGAACATATCAAATTCTGCCGTCTTAATCCCTGCGGGAGAACCGTTTTCCCGTGAGGGTGATAATTATTGAATAATATATTTTCAGTGCCGGAAAGGAGGGCTAGGGCCATGAAAGGTAAAAGAGAAACCAATAAAGGTCTGTCCAGGAGGGACTTCATAAGGAAAACAGCTTCAGGCGTCGGCGTTGCGGCCATTACCGGTATAGGTGCGGCGAATGCCAAGGCAAAGGAGACATCAATAAAATGGGATCACGAGGCAGATGTGGTAGTGGTGGGCTACGGCGGGGCAGGTGTCGTGGCGGCTATCACTGCCCATGATGCCGGGGCAAAGGTCCTTGTGATTGAGAAGAGCCCCAGTCTTGCGAGCCTGGGTATAACCGACGGCAAGATACCTGCCCAGCAGATATCGGGAGGCGGAGGAAACACCCATATCTCAATGGGCCAGTTCTGTTCCCCCACGAATGCAGAGGACGCGGCCAATTATCTCTACGCCGGCTGCGGGGGCCTTGACGAGGGAGGGTCTCTGACCCCGATGGAGGTCTGCAGGGCATGGGCGGAGGAGGCGGTCAAGAATAAGGCATGGGCAGATGAGATGGGCATCCCCAGCACCAGCATGGGCAACAGGTCAGAATTTGACCATTTCCCCGGGTATTCGGCCATGTATGTTTACTCTACAAAGGGATTTGGGCAGGTATGGTTTAAGGTCCTTGACGACCACGTTCAGAAGAGGGGCATTAAGATACTCTTCGACACCCCGGGAAAGGAATTGATCCAGGAACCCGGGGCAAAGACCGTTATAGGCATCAGGGCGCAGAACAATGGAAAGGATCTATACATTAAGGCCGTAAAGGGCGTCATACTCAGTACAGGCGGGATAGAGTTCAACGAAAAGCTTAAGAACCAGTTCTTCAAGTGCTACCCCATGAAGTTCTACGGCTGGGGATACAACACCGGGGACGGGGTCATTATGGCACAGAAGGCCGGAGCGGACATATGGAATATGAGCAACCTGTGCGGAGGGTGCTGTACCTGGTCACCTGATGACCCGGTTAATGTGGGGCATTCGGCCAACCCCAGGAGAAGCAATTACATCTGGGTCGACAAGTTCGGAAGCAGGTTCATGAACGAAAGAGACCAGCGCGATAATCCACACAAGGGGTGGATGCTCTTTTCAGAGTTTGACCTATCAAGGGCGACATATCCCTACATCCCGCACTACCTGGTATTTGACGAGACCGCGAGACTGGCCGGCCCCCTTGACTCTTTCGGACGGACCGATCCGCCCCAGATGGGCCGCCTGGTACTGCCGGCCGCACTGGGAGGATATGAGCCCTGGAGCGAGGATAACAGCGTGGAGATCGAGAAGGGATGGATAAGGAAGGGGAAAACCATTGAAGCACTTGCCGCGGCGATTGGGGCGCCCATGGACGCGGCTGCCCTGAAAAAGACCGTTGAGACCTACAATGGATATTGCGCAACAAAGATTGATTCAGAATTCGGAAGGGACAAGTCAAGTTTGGCTCCCATAGAAACGCCGCCATTCTACGCCGTACCCTTGTACCCGGGCCTTGTGTCCACCACCGGCGGCCCTGCGATCAACGGGAAACACCAGGTGATTGACCCCGATGGAAATCTGATCCCGAGGCTTTATGCGGCAGGGACATGCGGGTCGGTGGTCACGCGCGTTTACAGCGTCACCGGCGGAAATATCGGGGGTTGCATGGCCTCGGGCCGCATCTCAGGGAGGAACGCCGCGGCGGAGAAGGGCTGGTCCTGACAGGGGGTGTCTGAGGAAAATTTGGAAAAAGAGGTCATTATTGAAAAGAAAGGAAAGACCGCTATCATTGCCCTGAACAGGCCG
>JAFGIC010000496.1 GCA_016929815.1 Deltaproteobacteria bacterium | reverse complement strand
GATTTTACATGCATGAAATCCATTGAAACAGAACATGTCCTTGACAAGGCAAAAAAGCTGCTGGGTGCAGTATAAATATTATGCGCATATTACACATTGAAACAGGAAGGCATCTTTACGGAGGGGCGCTCCAGGTATTATATCTGCTCAAGGGATTGAAAGAGAGGGGAGTCAAAAACACCCTTGTCTGCCCCAGGGAAAGCGAAATAGGCATTGAATCAAGAGATTCCGCACTCATCCATGAGATCCCCTTTGCAAGCGAAATTGACCTTTCCTTCCTGCTTCGTCTATATCTTCTCATGAATTCCGAAAGGCCTGATATCATTCATATCCACAGCCGCAGGGGCGCAGACCTGTGGGGCGGCCTGGCTGCGCGTCTTGCAAAGATCCCTGCCATCATTACCCGGAGGGTCGATAATCCTGAGTCTGCATTGGCTGCCCGGTTTAAATACTCCATGTACAGGCATGTCGTCACAATATCGGAAGGCATACAGAAGGTCCTGATTGCGGAAGGTTTAAAACCTGAGAAAATAACACTCATTCACAGCGCCGTTGACCTGGACAGATACAAAACAAGCGGCGATATGGAATGGTTTCACAGAGAGTTCGGCCTGTCGGCTGAAAATATGGCGATAGGAACCGTAGCCCAGTTTATTCCAAGAAAGGGCCATCGTTATATTATTGAGTCTGTCCCGAAGATCCTTGAAAGATTCCCCGGGGCGCGTTTTCTGTTCTTCGGCCAGGGACCTTTGAAGAACGAACTTCAGGCATTCTGCAGGAAAACCGGCATTGATAACAGGGTATATTTTGCGGGATTCAGGACAGACCTTGAAAAGATCCTGCCCTGCCTGGATATCCTTCTGCATCCCGCATCAATGGAAGGACTGGGCGTCTCACTCCTTCAGGCGGCAGCCTCGGGCGTTCCTATTATAGGCGCCCGTACGGGAGGCATCCCGGAGGTGGTTAATCACGGGGTAAACGGGTATCTTATCGAGCCTGCCGACACCCAGGCAATAGTTGACTCCGTGGTTTCACTCCTCCAGGACCCTGAAAAGAGAAGGCGATTGGGCATGGCTGGACGTCAAAAGGTTGAAACATCCTTTTCCATCAGCACAATGGTAGAGGCATACTTGACTCTTTATGATAAGTTAATTACAAATTAATTACAGGTAAAGGTCATATGACCAGTAAAAAACCCGCTGTCTTTATTGACAGGGACGGTACAGTTAACGAGCAGATGGGTTATATCAATCACCCGGACCGTTTCATAATCCTGCCCGGCGTTGCTGAGGCATTCAGGATATTGAATAAAAACGGATTTCTTGCAATAATAGTATCCAACCAGTCAGGCGTGGCAAGGGGTTACTTTCCCTTTGAGCTTGTGGATGATATTCACGCGCTCATGAGGGGATATCTTAAAAAGGAAGATGCAGCCGTGGACGGGATCTATTTCTGTCCCCATCACCCAAGGGGCGCTGTGCCTGAATATTCCGTTGACTGCGACTGCAGGAAGCCAAAGACAGGCCTTATAAAAAAGGCCTGCGAACAATTTGATATAGACATGTCGCGATCATATATGGTCGGCGATCATTATACGGACATGGAGCTGGCGGACCGTGCTGCACTGAAGGGGATACTTGTAAAGACGGGCTATGGCAGGGGCGTAATGGAATACAATCTCCCGAAGATGACATTTAAGCCCTCCTATATTGCGGAGGACCTGCTGGATGCGGTAAAATGGATAATGAAAATAGAGATCCCCTAATGCAAGCCTGCGCATGCCTGTTTAAAGTTAACCGTTTACGGCATGGATGGGGAAGCACCTGATTTCCGACAAACATTATTATTATGAAAGGAGGATAAAATGTCACGTCTATTAAGCATCTTAAGTGCAATTATATTTGTCACAGCGCCTGCCTACTGCCTCGGCGAGGAGGGCATTGAGGTTTACAGCAATACCGAATACCAGTTCAGGTTCACTTATCCCGCCGGCTGGACCATAGAGCAAACGGATTACGAGGAGACCGTTATAGAGATCAAAAGCCCGGACCGCAAACTTACCTTCAACGTAGGGGCCGTGCGTGATATAGCCTTAAAAAAGGTTAAGCCTGAGGATTTTATAAAAAGGTTCTCAAAGGATAGAGTAACTGAGATGTATGAAAAGGAATTTGTGGACTTTAAATTGCTTGAGGCCAGGCAGACTACCCTTTGTTCTCAACCTGCCTATTATTGGATATGCACCTTTACATCATTTGATTCTGAAAAAAAACAGGTGACCATGAAATCCATGACCATCACCGCAAACCGGAGTGAAATCCAATATTCCCTGACAGCGGCAGGCGTTTCCGGGTATTTTGATAAAAACAGGTCAGTGCTTGAGTCCATAATTGATTCATTCACCACCGGCGCGACGCTCTGGAAATAAAAGATTCCATGAAGACGTGCATAGACTGTAAACATTATTACATCACCTGGGATAAAAAATTCCCTTACGGTTGCAGGGCAATGGGATTTAAATCCCACGAACTCCCTTACCTGTCAGTTTACAGGAGTTCAGGCATGGAGTGCCTCCTCTTTGAGCTAAAGGTCGCTGGGAATAAAAATAAAGAAAAAAGGAAATAGAAAAGGGAAGAAAGGATGGATCCCCCTTCCCTTTTCGATAGGTTGTTTCCGTTTGTATATGTTTAGGCCTTCTTGGGCAGCTTTACTGTGGCGCTTCCCTCTTCTATGAGATAATTGTCATATGTATGGCACCACCATGTGAGGTCCACGAAATAATCGCTGCCTATGTTGTATTTTTTTGTAACATATGCCTTGGAGATAATCAGGTCTCCCTCCATGCAATGCCACGCGGCCCTGCATCCCCTCATAAAAGGGACCTTATCCATATAGGGATATTTGTCAAACAGGTCAGGCCTCAGTTCATCGGGAATAGGCGGGATCACCGTCGGATACGCTGTAAAATCAATATAGTCCTGTGATCCTGGCGGGAGTTCCATAATGTCCCAGTGAACCCTCTGGAGCCAGCCCGCGTCGCCCATCCAGTCGGTTATCATGCCCGCGGCAAACTTTGCCGCAAGGGAATTCTGTACAAGTGCACGCCCGTCCCTGTTGGCAAGCTCCTGGGGTTGCTCCATTATCTGCTCTCCACCGGGCATGCCCCCGCCAGTGCCCTGTTGACCCCCTGAACCCTGACCGCCAGGTCCCTGTTGATCGCCTTGTCCTCCTGCGGGCATCTCCCCGCCACCGGGCATATCGGGCATCCCTCCGCCCGGTCCTCCGGCGCCTCTGGCCTTCTTTTCCTTGTATTCCGGCAGGACCCATATGCCCTGCGCATTCTTCACCATGGTCTTAAAGACCTTAGGTTCAAGGACATTCTTTTTAATGTCAACAGAGAATTGAGGCACACTCATGGCAATGTCGCCCTGTGTCTCCATAACAAAAAATACAGATGTAGGCGTAGGCTGATCCCCTACCTTTACCTCGTCCCAGTACAGGGGCTCTTTGCCGCGCACGTTCTCCTTTTTCCACATGCCTATAATATTGTCCCAATCCTTATCCGTGTACTGGTAGGCGGGACGGGTCCACCAGTCAGGAGATTCCCATGCGTGGGCCCCGCTCTTATTTCTCTTTGATTTGTCCTTATAGCGTCTGAAGCTCTCCTTCAGTACATTTGCGGCCTCGCCCACCAGTTCCCCCTTCTGGTTATAGACCTTGGCCTTGCCGCTCATGCAGAATGTGCGATAATAGCTGCCTTCAGATGGCGTGATATCCGTGCAGTGCTGTTCAACGGTGATGCTGTAGAGTGTGTCTCCCTCGTAAAAGGGCTTGAAATAGCTGTTTGTGTCGTTGTGTGCGCTCACAACCATATAGTCGCCGATCCCCTTTGTCTTGGGCATGGCGGGCATGACCTCAAGCGAAGAGATAAGCGGCCATGCTATAGGGTTGCCGAATCTTGATTTTTTTGCATATTCCTTGTCCGTAAAGAGCGGATTTGAAGGGAGATAGGTGTTTGCGTTCTTAAGTATGTTTTCCCAGGTGATCTTGGTCCCTCTTCCTCCTGGTCCTGATCCGGCGTCCATGCCTGAGAGCTTCCCGCTTATGAGGTCATCCACCTTAAAGCCCTTGCCCTTTTTATTTACTTCATCAAGCTCTGCCTGGAATTCCTTCAGGACCTTGGTATCCTCACTGTCATATTTATTTGGATAATAAAACTCCCACTCCTCCCACCTGCTGTCCACATCTTTCTTTGATTTCTGTGCTGTTCCTTTCTGCGCCCATGCGCCTTGAGGGAACCTCATGCCTATCCCTAGGGCCGTAGCGCCGCTGCCTGCAATCTGTATAAATCTTCTTCTGCTTAATTTAGACATCTTGAAAACCCTCCTTTTTAAAATGTTGTTGCATACAAAAATATATATTTCGTAAATAAAAAATTTAACCGGATCTTTCAGGCTCGATCTTGAAATCGTATCTTGACGGAGAAGTATGGGCTGAGCCCTTATTAAATGTTCTCTCCATGAATGTAACATGGTCATCGCTGCCTATTAAAAGCAGAGTGGAGGAGCATGTGCCGTAGTCAGGGCTTGATACAAAGACCGCGGAAAGCATCCTCTCCCGTTCAAGCCCCACCCCTGTGTCAGGAAGTTCATTGTCGTCGGCCTGTGTGCGGTCTTCAAGGAGACTGAAGAATGCACCAGGGCCGGGCATATCAGTCTCTGAGATGAGCCTTGTAAATTCAGCCTTTCCCCTTTTTACCTTGGGCCACGGCGTGTCCAGCAGGTGATTGCTCAAACCGTACATGCCGGGTCCAAGCCTTCTTTCGTCATCGCCCCTGTTTGAGTACCAGGAAAGCTCATCCCTATTCCCGAGGATAAGATTGAATCCGTTGTAGATATGCGCGTCTTTCTTCATGCTGTCAATATATGCCGATGGGCTTTGGCTGCCTGTAAGAAAACGGCTTACCAGCATACCACGTGAAGGCGCATCCTTTTTCAGGGACTTGGGGTCACGGTAATTGGTAAGACCCGCGAATCTTCCTTCACGGGTCACTCCGAACCATGTCCCCCCTCCCTGAAGGTCTTTGCCGGCGAGCATGCCGGGATCTTCTTCCCGGAATGCCGCCTGCAAGGTTGGACGATCATAAAACTCATCCCTGTTTCCGGCAAATATAAACCGGTAATCATGGTGTATCCGGAAGGCAAAAAGCATCAGGCACATAATATAATCCCTGTTCCAAGAGCGCCCTGAAACCCTTTATAAGAATCAAACCTGAGAAGCGACAAAAAACGCGCTTCTTATTGTCTTCTGCAGGGTTCCGCCCTGGCCTGTGCAGTCGCCCAGGAGAAGGACCTGTCCTGCCGATCCTGAGAACTCGGCTGCCTCATCCATCTTAGCCTTTAGACCTGCGTAGATTACCACGCTGTCCGCCTTGACGGATTTTTCATTCCCCGCGGCATCCCTGTAGGTCACCTTTCCGTCCGAGATGCCAGTAACAACAGCCTCAAGTTCACGGCTGATGTTCGGATGATTCTGGGATATATCCAGCTGATTCTCCATGTTATGGGGGCCGATAGCCTCATTCGGTATCAACTGTTTCTCACTCGTAATAATCGTTATCTTATATCCATCCTTGGCAAGGCATATGGCCGTCTCTGTTCCATAGACCCCTGCTCCTATGATCACTACGTTTTTTCCAAGGGACTTCATCTTACTGTAGGCGTCCATGATATTATAAACATTTTTGCCGTCCGCGCCCTGAATCCTGGAAACAGCCGGATCAGCGCCGATTGCAACCAGCACCGTGTCGAATCCCTTTTGCCTGATCATCTCCGGAGTAGCTGGGGTATTTAACTTAACCTCAATACCCGCCTTTTTCACCTGGGTGACAAGGTAATCCTTGTAGTCCTTGTATGACCATTTCCATTTTGTGTAATCCGTGTGCCGCAGGAGGCCGCCAAGCGCGTCGCCCTTCTCATATAGTGTCACCTTGTGGCCCCTTTCTGCGGCTGTTATGGCAGCCTTCATGCCGGACGGGCCTCCGCCTATCACTGCAACCTTCTTTACTGAAGTGGGCGGTCGTATCGATCTCTTTTTTGTCTCTGAAAGCCCCCATGTAGGATTTACCTTGCATACGTCGAACCAGGGGCCCGAGGTCCTGCTTACCCCGTGACAGTCGTGGCACATGACACATGGGACTATGTCCTCTGCCCTGCCCTCATACAGCTTCCGGACATATTCCGGATCGGCAAAAAGGGGCGTTGCCATGGCAACCATATCCGTCTTGCCGCTTGCTATCCACTCGTCATTTAATTCAGGATAATGGAATCCGCCGTTTGGCGCGGTGATGATCTTAGCGCCGCTTTCCTTTATGGCCTGTGCAAAGGCGAGGGTCAACGGCTTGTCTTTTTCCATGACAAAACTGTTGGGATGGTTTGTGCAGTGCCCCACATCCTTCATGCGGAGGATGTCGGCCAGTCCGTCAATCAGCCTTACCATCTCAAGGACCTCTTCCATTTCGGGGCCTGTTGCGTCCGAGTAGGTAGAGGTTAATGGAATGCCGCCTCCCGCTGGCATCCCGCTGCCCCGTCCGGCCTGCGCTTGTACGGACATTCCTCCTGAAGGCATCTGTCCTCCCTGGGCGCCTGACGGCATCCCCTCACCCCTGCCGGAAGGCATCCCTCCGCCACCCATGCCCATGCTCGGCCCCCTGCTGCGGCCTGGGGTGCAGGGCAATATAACTGCCTCTATTATAAGATCGGTTGCCTTGCGTACTGCCTCCAGTTTATCAAGGTCTGCCTTTACCGCCTCAATGCCGCTCCAGCTGCGCTCCCCCACCTCTATAACGTCATAACCCCTGTCTTCCCACTGTTTTGCCTTTTTTACGGCCTCCTCAACCGTGCTGCTTTGGAGTTTGCCTACGCTTACGAGTGAACCCTCGCAATGAATCTCTTCAACCATCTGCTGAAGATAGTTATGCACCGGTGGAATATCCTCCCATATGGAATCCGAATAGTGCTCCATGCCTGAGGCGGTATCGCTCTGGCTCCAGGTCTTAGGATATTGGCCGAAATGTTCCACAATCGTTACAATAGCTGCATTTTTCGCCATTTGTGAATAGTGCGCCCTGTAGGAATCGGCAGGAAAATTCTCCGGTCCCTGAAGCGCATGCGGCGGAGAAGGCGTATGCATTATCCTGTTCTTGAGAATCCTGTTTCTGACCTTAAGATGCGATAAAAGATGTGGATATTTGTTTGTCACAACATCAGCAGCCGCACCTGACCTTTCTGCCGGCATTGCATTGCCCGCGTTTAAGGACGGGTCAATGACCCCTGCCAGCCTTTTATAGGCCAGGGCCGATGATGAAGCCGCTCCCGCGGCAATAAGAAACTGCCGTCTTCCCATTAACGATTTAATCAGACTCATAGCTCCCTCCTTTTTATAATGTTTAGAAAACTTATGAAGAATAAACTCATTAATAATAATCGGTCAATAAAAAACTTCCGGACGACATATAACGCACGCCCTTTATTTTACTTAAGCAGTGCCCTGTTGCTGCCGATATATAAGTTATGAAGATAGAGCAATCCGCCATATACATGTCATCGGCACACCAAAAGAGCCAGGAATATAACCGGACAGAAAGGTTGGAGGCATGGATAGGATCTCAACCGGGCGCTACACCGGACGGTCAGGTTGACAGGATTACCCTGTCCAGTGAAGTCTCTGAAAAATATTCAGCATCCCTGGCAGAGGCTCAGGAGACATATGGCCTTGATGACACGGATACTGCCCTTGACCCGAAACTCTCAATGATAAAGAGGCTTATTGAGATCCTTCCCGGAAAAAATATTGATATTACCGATCTCTCTGACCTAAACAACGCCGATTCCGTTACGGACAACCCTGAGGGGAATGAAGGTGAGGCCGATACGCAAGATACGGAAGGCTGGGGTGTTAGTTATGACCTCAATGAATCCTATTCTGAGACCGAACAGACAAAGGTCTCTGCCCAGGGAATTGTCCGGACCACTGACGGCTTAGAGATCGCCTTCAGCCTCAACCTTAATATGGAGCGCTCATACCTTGAACAGGAGAATATATCAATAAGGCTGGGCGACGCAGCCAGGATCGACCCGCTCATCATAAATTTTGACGGGGTAGCCGCGCAGCTTACCGACTGGAGTTTCGCCTTTGACCTAAACGCTGACGGCGTTGAGGAAGAGATCCCCTTTGTCATATCCGGAAGCGGCATACTTGTATTCGACAAAAACAGCGACAAGCAGGTTAATAACGGTACAGAGCTTTTCGGGCCTTCCACGGGAAACGGATTTGCTGAGCTTGCTGCCCTTGATGAAGACAATAACATGTGGATTGATGAAAACGACTCCGCCTACAATCTCCTTGAGATATGGCGACGTGATCAGGACGGGAACGAATCCCTCGCGTCACTGGCCCAATCAGGCATAGGCGCAATCAACATAGGCTATATCGATTCCCCCTTTGACCTTACGGACCAGGACAACAACCTCAGGGGCCAGATCCTGCGGACAGGGGTCTATCTTACTGACGGAGGAGCGGCCGGCTCTGTTCAGCAGCTGGATGCAGTCATATAAAACGAGGCGCACCCTGCTTCGCCAGGGCTCCTGAGGGCAGGAGGCTCAAGGCACAGGGAAAAACAGGAAATAAATAATTTCAAGATCTCCTCCACCCCTCATATTATCCCTTCTTTTTTTTCAAGACCTTTATATCCGTAATCCTTGTTCCGGGGTACTGGCCGTTCTCATCCTTTTCAAGATACTTCACCATATCCCAGATGGTATTAAGGGCAATTGATACGCCTACAAGGGCCTCCATCTCGACCCCGGTCCTTGCCTGGGCGCTTACTTCACACCTGGCATCTATATGATCATCCATGACCTGGAAATCCACACTGACCATATCAAGGGGTATCTGGTGACAATGCGGTATCAGAAGATGCGTCTGCTTTGCCGCATTCATGCCGGCTACTTCGGCTACAGGAAGGGGGTTGCCCTTCTTTACCTTTCCTTCTCTTATGATGCCTATAGTGCTTTTTGATAAATAGATCTTTCCCGATGTCTCCGCCCTTCTCAGGACTATCGGCTTATTGGTAATATCAGCCATTCCCATATCTATTCCTCATATACCTCCTTCTTTTTTACCGCCCTCTTCTTTATCATATCAACTCCCTTAATGAGCGCTGGAAAAACATTTTCCCTGATATCACCTCCAACAGCCAGGTACATGACCTCGTCACCAACGTTAAGAACACCCGATTTGACCTCAACCAATGCTTCCACTATTCCAGGCAACTTTTTAATATCTTTAATAATATCATCAAGAGAATCCATGTCATAAATTACTTCAACGGCCTTTACCTTCTTACCATCCCTTGAATGGCCCCTTACAATGCCCAGGTGGCTTGCGATCATGCCAACCTTATTAATATCAGGGTGGTTGCGTATCTTTTTAATAATATCTTTTTCCATTTTTAACTCCTTTTATGATCTTCCATATCCAGATTAAAAAGTTTCCTTGCTACATCAAGATAGTTTTCCCTGTCTTTTCTGTCTGCCCTGGCCTTAAGGGCAAGTATAGGCTCATTAATAATCTTGTCGGCCAGAGAGACGGTCAATGTCTCAACGGCCTTCACCTGCGATTCGGTCAATTGGCCCATGCTGCTTAGGCTCCTTTCCACCTCCGTCCTTCTCAATGCCTCAGTCTTTTCCTTTAACGCGATAATAGTCGGCACTATCTCAAGGGTTTTCAGCCATCTTTCAAAACGTATTACCTCCTCCTGCACTATACGTTCGGCCTTTACAGCCTCGTCCTTTCTCTGGGCGCTGTTTTCCTCAACAATATTCATCAGATCGTCTATATCATAAACATAGGTATTAGACAGATCATTTACACTCGGTTCAACATCCCTGGGCACCGCAATATCAATAAAAAACAACGGACGGTTTCTCCTTTCCCTTAGAGATCTTTTTACCATGTCATGGGTGACTACATAACCCCTGGAGCCGGTTGATGTTATAACAATATCGGATTCAATCATGCTATGTCCTATCTCATCAAAAAGAATCGGGCTACCCTTAAAGGAGTCCGCCAGCTGAACCGCCTTTTCAAAGGTACGGTTTGCGACTAAAAGGCGTTCAACGCCCTGTCCTATCATATGCCTGGCGGCCAGTTCCGCCATCTCTCCCGCGCCTATGAGCAGGACCTTTCTGCCGGCAAGTCCTGAGAATATCTTTTTTGCAAGCTCTACTGCCGCATAGCTCACGGAAACGGCGGATTCGGAAATGCCTGTCTCGCTCCTGACCCTTTTTGCCGTGTGAAACGCACGGTGCATGAGCCTGTTCAGGATAACGCCTGTCGTCTTTTCCATTATTGACGCCCTGTGATAGGCATCCTTAATCTGCCCAAGGATCTGGGGTTCGCCTACAACCATTGAATCCAGGCTTGAAGCAACCCTGAATATATGGGTTACCGCATCCATGTCTTCATGCATGTAGATGTTTGACACGAATCTTTCCTCGGAAACCCCGCCCAGTCTTGAAAATATGGATATGACAGTCCTTCCGGCAGCCTCCGGGCAATCGGTAGTTACAAGGGCCTCAACCCTGTTGCATGTCGATAGGAATATCCCCTCCCTTATCAGTTCCGATTCCCTCATGCAAGAAAAGGCCAGGCCTGCCTTTTCCGCGTCAAAGTCAAAGCATTCCCTTATACCTACCGGAGCAGAGATATGATTCATTCCTATATCTAAAATTTTAGTCATATCCCAGCGACTGCCCCAAGATTCCTGAAGGAATGGTAATCACTCAACCACAGGCTCCCTGCAAGAAAGGTGAATATAAGCATAAGAAAACATATAATAGACATCAGGGCGGCCTTTCTTCCTCGCCAGCCTGCGGCCAATCGTTCATGGAGGAGGACGGCAAAGGCAAGCCATGTGACAAGGGTCCATACCTCCTTGGGGTCCCATCTCCAGTAACTCCCAAGGGCGTAATAGGCGTATATTGTCCCGGTGATCATTCCTATGGTCAAAAATGGAAACCCATATATTATGGTGTAATGATTGATAGAGTCCAGGGTCTCAAGAGACGGGAGCCTCTTATAAAATGACCCGAGGCTCTTCTTTTTTATTCTGCTTTCCTGGATAATATACATAACGGCGCTGACAAAGGTTATGGCAAATATCCCGTTGCCTATAAATATGGTGACAACATGAATGATAAGCCATGCGCTCCTGAGTATCGGGTTAACGCCGGCTTCCGCCCCGGGTATGACCGATGAGATTATCATAAGCACTGCGGCAAGCGGGGCTGCAAAGGATCCGAGGACCATTAATCTGAACCTGGCATGAAAGACCAGATAAACTCCGATAATACACCAGGCGAAAAAGGACAGGGATGACTTGAGGCTGATTACAGGGGCTACACCAAGATCATAATAGGAAAGGACAAGGGAAATTGACTGAAGGATGAAACCTGCGCATAACGCTATATATGATAAAAAAAAGATCCTTTCCTTTTGTTTGATGATAAACACAATGAAACCGCCTGTGGATAAAAGGATCAGAAAAAGGGCAATCATAAAGAAGATATCAGCCATCTCCTATTCTCCCCGCAGATAATCCGCAACATCATCCTGGGAAAAAGGTCTTTTAAGTATCCTTTCCAGTTCAGATGCCGCAGCCGTGAGATCCTGCTTTCTGATGGATTCCAGTATTCGCGAATCCACCAGCTCATGGAAGATCCTTCCCCGTGAAAATTCCTCCATGTCTTTTGAAAGAAGATCCTTTCTTATCCTGCCCATCATTTTAAGGAACAATTCATACTCTTCCCCGAATTGAGAGGACAGGGTCTCCCCTATCCTTTTTGCCAGGGCGGGGCTCCTGCCTGAAGTTGAAACCGCGATCACGAGATCGCCCCTTCTTATCACGGAAGGAACGATAAAGCTGCATTCCTCCGGCTTATCCACCGCATTGACAAGGATGTTTCTTTTCTTCGCCGCCTCACTTGCCATTTTATTGACTGTCCTGTCATCCGTTGCGATTATTATCAGAAAGGCGCCTTCAATAAGGCCCTCATCAAATTCATTTGCCAGGATATTTATCTCTCCATTATCAAGCCGCTTTTGCAATTCGGGCGTGAGTTCCCTTGATATGACATGCACTGCGGCGCCGTATTCCAGCAGGGTCTCGATCTTGCGTTCGGCCACCGAGCCGCCTCCCACTACAATAGCCTTTTTGCCTGTAAGATCCAGGAATACAGGGTAATAGGACATAGAATCTCCAGTCCGATATTTTAAAGATACTGATTAACGAGTTTGTTCATATATTCTTCAATTCCGTTTTCGCCCTCTTTATCGCCCAGATCACTTATCATGTTTTCTATCTTCCTGCGCATGGCCGGGTCCCTGTTGATGTCATCGATTGAATGGTAATAACCTCCTCTTCTTCCCACGCGATAGACAAGTCTCTCATGATCCGGCATGGCCTGGTATTTTTCAATAACATCGATCATCTTCTGCCTGTCTTCGGGCATCTTTCCCGTAACATCCTCCAGAAGGTTCATTATATGGTCGCTCGTTATGGTGCTGGTTATCCCATCCAGCGATTTTATAAAAAGCTTGATCTCTTCAACAACCATGTCATCCGTCAACATGATGAATTCACCGGACACCACTTTCTCCTTGAGAGGCGCTTCGTCCGGCAGCCTTAGGCTCCTGAGCCGTATAAAATCCGGATTAATCTGATTAAGGACCTTCGCCGTCTCAACGGCATGCTCTTTCCACATGGACAGGCCCCCAAGGCCGGGCATTATATATTCTGAAAGCTCCATTCCCGCATCCAGAATCTTTCTTCCGGCCTCTATATGCTGTGCTGCGGTGACTCCCTTTTTCATAAATTTCAATACAGGGTCATAGCCGCTTTCCAGACCGACATGTACCCTGTCAAGACCCGCATCCTTTATTGACCTCAGCTCTTCTACCGACTTTCTGACAATGGTCCTGGATCTGGAATATGTGGTAACGCGCGTAATATCTGGAAATTTTTCCCTCAGAAATTTCAGGACTTCGACAATGTCCGCGGTCTCCATGACGAGGTTGTCCGCATCCTGAATAAAACAGGCGCCTGTCCCGAAATAATGCCAAATGGCTATGCTCCTGTAGCTGTCGCTGAAACCCGGGTTATTAAAGATATGATTTATCACAAGGGGGGTGATCTCGCCGCTGAAACCGAGCTTCCATGACAGGGATTTAATATCGTCCGATATATTTCTCGCGATCAGGATATCCTGTTTTATCTCGTCAACGGTTCTTAATGAAAATTTTTCATTTTTATAGACAGGACAGAAGAGACACTGGTTCCATGGGCAGTTTCGGGTGATCCTCAGGAGAAAACTCCTTGCCTCGCTGGGCGGCCTTATTGGTCCCTGCTCAAATTCCAGTTTTTTTACCATAATGGGGGATCCTTTTCAGGTGGCTGTATCATTAACTTTTCTTTATATGACACAAAGGGAAATATATCAACTTTTAAGAAAAGAGCCATCAATTCGGCCTTATCTTATGCAAAATCCTGACCGGGCTTTACAGAGATACGGTATGCCTTCCCATAGAAAAGCCCCCTCTCCGTATTTTAGACAGGGGGCTTTTAAATTTATACTTCCCGATGATTAACCGACCTTGACAATAAGGGACGCGCCTGTGTCGCCTGCTGCGCAGCCGGCAAACATGCCGTAGCCTCCGCCCAGCATTGCTACTTCTTCAATCAATTCGGCGATAAGCCTTCCCGCAGTTGGTCCCTGGGGATGCCCGTATATCATGGAACTTCCGTAGTTGTTCATCCACATAACGTCAAAATTCATCTTCTTGGCCATATTGATATCATTGACCGCAAAGGGGTTGTGCGTCTTAATGGCCTTCATGTCCTTGACCGTAAGTCCGGCCTTTGTGAGCGCCATCTCTGCCGCCGGGACAGGGGCCGCTGCCATCCTGGCCTTCCCTACCCTCGCAAAGCCGTAGGAAACTATCTTGACCTCTACCTTCGGGTCTTTGCTCAGGGCCTTTGCCCTTTCCCTGGTTGTAACAATAAAACCGCAGTTGCCGTCAGCAGGGTGGGTTTGCGCACCGAAGGTATGAACGCCGTTGGGCTCAACAGGCTTAAGTGCAGCGAGACCTTCCTTTGTCGTAGGTGTTATGCCCTCATCCTGATCCACCATAATTACCTTTTTTTTCGAAATCCTTACCTCAACAGGAAACATATATCTCTTCTGGAATGCCCTGTCATTGGCCAGTGAGTCCTGATATTGCTCATAACGCCTGTAGGCTATCGCGTCGCATTCTTCTTTTGTTGCGCCTATCTCTTTTGCCACGTTTTCAGCGGTCTGGACCATCTTCATGCCGCCCCAGGGGTCGTTATTGAAGTTGTCCATGTTCCAGTTTTCAGAGATCACCTCTCCCCCCGGCCCTAATGGATTGGGCCATATAAGGTGCGGTCCGTTTGAGCACCTGTCGGACATAAGGGCAAAACCTGTATTATATATGCCCTGTTCAACATGAACTGCCGCGAGATGGATGCAGGTAGCTGATGTTGTGCATGCCTGGTGCACAAAGAGACCCGGCACGTTCTTCTTATTGTCCATGATTAATCCGCCGACCCATTGGTGACTGTAAAACATCCTGTTCTGGGCAACCGTCATACCCAGGTAGATATAGTCGATGATAGTGGGATCGATCTGCCTGCTTTCCATCCATCTCTTCGCAGTGTAGGCT
>JAFGIC010000495.1 GCA_016929815.1 Deltaproteobacteria bacterium | reverse complement strand
ATATTTTGACATGGGATTAGGGACTTTTAATTGGAAATACCGCGATATTAAAGTTTCGGTTCTCACAGATAATGTGGCCATTATAAGCGGATACCATGATATGTATGAGGATCCACCTAGTGAAATAGCACCATACACACTTCTTCTCAGATTTACGAAGGTCCTTCAGAAAATAGACGGAAAGTGGTTAATCATCCATAATAATGAAACCAGGGTGGAGACCGGAAGCCCCACTAGAACCGATGTAAGCCCTACAAGTTAGTATCGGTAAAAAGTGGGGTTTTCCGGCATAATGCAAAAAGAAATGAAAACCTCACTAAAATATTACCCATATAAACTGAAACAGACACCAATCGAATATGGAGGTATCAAAATGAGAAAAAAAGCTGTGCATGGATTTCCTTTTATTTTTATCTTGCTGTTTTGTCTTTATGTCAATCCATCTGCGAACGCGGCATCAGTAGAGGAGAATGTGCTTAAGGTGGAAAATAATTGGGTTAAAGCCTTTAATAATATGGATTTCAAGTTGATGTCTTCATTGTATTGGCACTCTCCTGATACAGAGGTGTTTTCTCCTAGTGTGTTTTCCAAGGAGTGGGCCGACAAAAATGCAATGAAGAAGCTCGCTGCTAATAGCCTTTCCAATGGGTGGGACTCAATTGAATCAATATTGAAGGAATATTGTGAACAGCCAAAAGGGACTTTTACCTGGTCTGTCCGTGATATGGTAGTTACTATGCTCGCAGATAAGGTAGTCATGATAATCGGGTACCATGATCTGATAGAGAAAACATCTGGTGGTGAACCTACCGCAACTAGTCTCAGATTTACGCATGTTATTAAGGAGATAGGTGGAAAGTGGGTAATCGTCCATTGTCATGAAACGAAGCTGCAATCCCCAGGACCACCGGACACAACAGCACCGGCACCGGCAACAGCACAGGCAACAACACCGGCAATCCCTAAAAGTTAGTACGAGCAAAAAGTAGAGTTGAGGAAATTACGATTTACAGAGTGACGAATTGTTAACATCCTTAAACAGGCCGAAGGTGGACGAAACGTCCAAAATGTGTGCTGTAAAACTAGGTATCTCTAATGCCACCGTATTTGGTTTTCTAGTTGTAATAAGTGGTATTAGAGATCCGGTATTAAAAGGCTTAAAGAACTTGGGCGATTGCGGTTTCTTTAAGTGGGCGGGCGCATAAGATCGATGACTTCAAGGTTAGCACTGCTTAAATGATTATGCTGTGTTCAAAGATCTCTGAATTTGCCTCGGATAAGAGGTTGTCTGCCTTTGAGAAGTTGAGCTTGAGTGGTTTTTTTATTATGTGGATAAGGAATGAGAGGTCTATTTAGGTGCCTTAAACAAACACAAATATGAAAAGGAGGACATTATGAAAGTAATTAGATCACTTATGGGAAGACGGCAATTTTTGATTGCTACCGGTGCGGCTTCAGCGTCGGCGCTGACCTTTAAAAAGGTCTTAGGGACCATTGCTCCGGTTTCTCAAACGGATCTTGCAAGGGCATCTGAAGGGCCTGCAACTGCGGCAATGGAAGCGGCAACTAACAGGTACAGTCATCTTTTGTCATCGCTTAAAATAGGGAATGTGGTTCTGAAGAATAGAATGTTTTCCACCAAGGCCCTTCCGCATTATCTGCAGGGACCGGAGACTTTCCCCGCCGATGCGACAATATCCCATTATGCAAACGTGGCCAAAAACGGCGCTGCTGTTGTTACTGTCTCCAGGGTTAACCTAGAGGAAAGAGGTATTCAAAATTATGTAGCACAGATAGCGGACGCCATTCATTTCTATGGCGCCAAGGCCAATGTGGCCCTTACCCAAAGTGCTGAACCGAGAGGGTACAACATCAGCGATATAACGCCCGATCCATCGGCACCGATGGAGAGATATCGTATAATGGAAGGAAAGGAAATGCCCGTCGATATGATACAGAAAATGATAGAAGACTTCGCAGCGTCAGCAAAGAGTTATAAGGATCTCGGTTTTGACATGGCGTGTATCTATATGTCATATCGTTCCTCTATTTTCGCAAATTCCCTGTCCCCGGCCATGAACAAGAGAACAGATCAATATGGCGGGAGCCTTAAGAACCGAGCGCGTTTAACCATTGAGCTGTGTCAGGCCATTAAAAAGGCATGTGGTCAGGATTTCCTGATAGATTGTCAGATCAGCGGCGAGGAGGAGCCGGGCGGCTATACCATAGAGGATGTTGTTAAATACTCAAAACTATGGGAAGGCTCAGTTGATATTCTTCAATTACGGGGATATGACGGCGTGTCTTCCCATCCAATGGGTTACAATTCAAAGAAGGATGAGCCCTTAACTCTCCATTATGCCGAGGCCGTAAAGAAAAGCGGTGCGAAGATTATCACGATGCCCGTCGGTGGATTCCAGTATCTGGATCTAATCGAAGAGTGGATCGCGAGCGGAAAAACCGATATGGTCGGCATGGCCCGAGCCTTTATATGCGATCCCGAATATGGCAAAAAAGCATATGAGGGCAGGGGCGAGGATGTGGCGCCCTGTATAAGGTGCAACAAATGCCATGGAAATAGTCACGCGCCCAATCTTGACGTGTGTTCCGTAAACCCGAAGTTAGGCCTTGCTCACAAAATTGACCGGATGATTGATGCACCTACAGCATCAAGGACGGTCGCCGTCATTGGCGGCGGCCCGGCGGGTATGAAGGCAGCCATTGTGGCTGCCGAAAGGGGGCACAAGGTGACCCTATACGAGAAGGATAGCACCCTGGGCGGGCTGCTCCGTCACTCGGATTTTTACTCGTTTCAATGGCCCCTCAAAGAGTACAAGAATTACCTTATTCATCAGGTGAATAAAAAAGGGGTAGAGGTGCTTTTAAATACGGAGGCCGCTCCGGACATGATTAAGGCAAAAGGGTATGACGCAGTTCTTTTTGCCATCGGTGCTGAGCCTATTATTCCGAAGATCCCCGGTGTGGATGGCAGCAATGTATATAATGTCGCAATCGTTTATGGTAAGGAAAAGCTCCTCGGTAAAAATGTAGTATTTGTCGGCGGTGGTCTAATCGGGACACAGACCGGAATGTATCTGGTCGAAAACGGCCATAAGGTTACGATTCTGGCAAGCGGAAAACAATTGATAGAAATGGAAGGCCCACACCAAGGTATCCCTACGGATACGTATCAAAATATGAATAACTTCAGTTATATTCTGGAAGCCACAGCCACCCGCATCTCCGAAGGGAAGGTGTTCTATAAGGATAGGGCGGGGAGCGAGAAGTCCATCCAGGCCGACAGTGTGGTAATCTACGCCGGCTTTAAGCCAAGGCTGGATGATGCCATGAAGTTCTCGGGTACAGCAGGCCAGTTCTCTATCATAGGCGACTGCACTGGCGAGGATGGTACTGTGCAGATGTGTAATCGCACCGCCTTTGGCGCGGCATCCCAGATCTGATTCCGCGCTGAAGAAAATCACATATGTTTTTATTTAAAATATAAGACAATTCATTGTAACTTATTCACTTAACTAAGCGACTTAAATGAAAAAATAAATAAAAGATTCTGAATTAATAAATACTTTATAATTTATGCTTTGATAATATAATTATCAAAAATGAACAAGACCAATCAATAAAAGGTTGGACATGATAGGGATATCTGGAAATTTTTTAGCTGCCGTTCTTAGTGTGGGAGGGAAGGATTAAATGTTATCCATACTGCTTCCGATAGATTACAAACCGAGATGCCATATTCCATATTCATTATCTAAAAGAATAGCTCCAATCTGCCTGATTGTTTTCATCTGTATAGCAGGAATCCCGCTGTTTCAGGGTTGCTCCCCAGAAAAAAACAAAACTCAGTACAAAACAGTCAAGGCTGCCAGGCAGAACTTTAACCTCTCGGTTACCGCCCTTGGTACAGTCAAACCACAGGTAGGCGCGGAGGTACGCCTGGGCGCCCGTATACCTGGCAAGGTCGAGCATCTTTATGCCAATGTTGGCAATTTTGTAGAGAAGGGCCAAATCATCGCGGAACTTGAAAAAGATGAATTAAAAGCGACTGTCGAAAAGCAGCAGTCTGAGTTGAACGTCGCTAAAATCAATCTTGAAACAAGGATCTCCTTAGGCCCTATCGAGATCATGAAGGCGGAAACTGATCTAAATAAATTTAAAGCGACCTATGAACTTATGATGATGGAATATGAAAGTGAAAAAATGCTTTTCAATGAAAATTTTACATCAAAGCAGGCTTTAGACTATGCAAGGGAGGCACTCTTAGTTGCAAAGGCGGAGTATGAATCGAGTTCTAAAACGCTGGAATTGGCAAATAAGAATCTTGATGAAGAATTGAAAATATTGAAAGCGCGGGTTGAAAGCGCAACGGCTATGCTGAAAATTTCTGAAACGGAATTGTCATACGCGACCTTGAGCGCTCCTATTCGAGGAATCATTGCCTCTGTCTCAACACAGGAAGGAGAGACCGTTGCCGTGGGTTTGAGTGCTCCAACATTTGTGACAATTATTGATCTTGATCGACTACAGATTGAGACGTATGTTGATGAGGTCGATATCGGCAAGATCAAGGTCGGCCAAAAGGCCACCTTTACCGTTGAGGCATTTCCTTCAGTTGATATTGAAGGAGAGGTTGTCGGGTTTTATCCAAACGCAATACTCAGGGAAAATGTTGTTTTCTATAACGTCATTGTTAAAAGCCTGGAAACACCTTCAGTTGAACTCCGACCGGAAATGACGGCTAATGTTTCAATATTCCTAGAATCTCGCGAGAATGTCCTGGTAGTACCAGTGAGTGCAGTTAAGAAAACGGGAGGAGTCAATTTTGTATATGCAATAGAGAATGGAAAACCGGTAAGGCATGAGGTTAAAATCGGCTGGAAACAAGGCCGATTTCTGGAAATAACAGATGGTCTAAAAGAAGGTGATGAGATCATTGAAGATCAAAGTAACCTTGAAGGAGGATAAATATGACCAGAGTAATTCGAATTATAAAAGAATCATTTAGGATGGTGAGGAACAACAGACTCCGGGGATTTATTATGATCCTGGGCATAGCAATTGGGGTTACGTCCCTCGCAATGACTGTCTGTGTGAGCGTAGGTGTATATGAAAATGTAATGGAAACCGTAAACAAGCAGGGTCCGGATCTGATACAGGTGCGGCCGGGGACTGATAAATTTAACTCACCTGCTGCGGGAAGTCGGGAGGCGGTATCTCTTCGTGATGAAGATTATGAAGCCATCCTCCAACACATTGGAAATATTGATTCCATATCACCGGTAAAAGACCGAAAGGAAATCGAAGTTAAATATGAGGACAAAAATACACACACCAGGATATTCGGTGTTAACCCGATATGGGGGCGTGTGCGCGATTTTAATGCAATCAGAGGAAGTTTCATAACCGACGAAGACGTAGCGAGTGCTGCAAGGGTATGCGTCATCGGACAAATCGTAAAAAAGAACCTGTTCGGAGATGCAGATCCTATCGGACAGACAATTCAAATTATGGATGTCCCATTCACTGTGAAGGGCGAACTAGAGTCCAAAGGAACAAGCTCCGAGGGTCGGGATCGAGACGATCGCATCATTACGCCTTTTACCACGTACAACATGAGGGTATTTAGGGATTCTCCACTGAGCCAGATAGTAATAAAGGTGAAGGATATTGATAAACTCTATAAGACTGTTGAGGATGTACAGGCTGTGCTTCGCGAACAACATAAGATCGAAACCGGAGAGCCTGATGATTTTACTATGAGGACTCCACAGGACCTGATCGATATGGCCTATGGCACCTCTCGATCCTTGATAAAGGTCTTAACCATAATCGCCGTGATTACGTTGCTGGTTGCCGGTATTGTTATTATGAATATAATGCTCACATCTGTTTCTGCAAGGAAGAGTGAAATAGGAATTCGCAGGGCACTTGGCGCACGGAAGAACGACATCCTGAATCAATTCATGATAGAATGTATTATTCTCTCATTAATGGGGGGCATACTGGGAACTATCCTGGGATACTGCGGTGCTATTATCCTTTCGAACTTAGATGTGTCTGCCAGCAACCTTACACCCCTGGCCCTTGCGGCTGCAATCGTATCATGCTGTCTCATTGCGGTTGTCTTCGGTATATATCCTGCAAGGAAGGCTGCAAATCAGAATCCCGTGGACATTTTAAGAGGGTAGAAAGGGAGGTATAGAACATGATCAAGATCAAAGACATTGAAAAAACATATAGTAAGAATTCTGTTGAAACCAAGGTGCTCCGTGGCGTGACATTTTCAGTTCAACGCGGGGAATATGTGGCAATCATGGGGGCATCGGGCAGCGGAAAGTCTACGCTCATGAACATTATAGGTTGCCTGGACAGACCTACAAAAGGACAGTATGAATTGGATAATATTAATGTATTACAACTGGACGATGATGCCATTTCAGCCCTGAGAAATAAAAAATTTGGCTTTGTATTTCAGCAGTTTTTTCTTTTGGAACGAACCAATGCCCTTGATAACGTGCTATTGCCGCTGATCTATACCGATGAATATCCTGCCGATGCGATACAACAGGCCAGGAAACTTCTGGTGAATGTAGGGCTGGGAGATAGGATAGAATATTTTGCCAATGAATTATCCGGGGGGCAACAACAACGGGTTGCTATCGCTCGATCCCTGATTAATAACCCCGATGTAATTATTGCTGATGAACCGACCGGCAATCTGGATTCCGAGAGTGCGGCCGAAATCATGAAAATTTTCAGTCGCCTCCATGAAGAGAGACGAACAATAATCATTGTGACTCATGATCGAGATGTAGCTGGGAATGCGCAACGGATCCTGGAACTCAAAGATGGACAGATAAAAGGATAGAATACATTATCGGCGAAGTTTTTTAGATTCTTTATAAGATAAACTCAATAGTAGATCGTCAATCCCAAGGATCGCCTTGAAAATAACAAAAAATATTGCCTTATCATGTAAGCTACTGAGCGCCCATAAATTACGTACCGCCTTGTGCATATCAAGCATGACTATTGGGGTTGCAGCCGTGATAATTATGGTGTCCTTGGGACGGGGCACCCAAAAACGCATTCTTGATATGATCCACGATATGGGTACCAACTTGATTGTCGTGAACGCCGGACATGTTACCCTCCTTGGCGGTCGAGCGACCCAGGTAACGATTGCTACTTCATTGAAAATAGCGGATGCAGATGCCATAAAGTCCCAGTGCACGTCTGTTGTTGATGCAGCACCCGAGAACAGAAGCAAGATGAACGTGCAATGGGGATCGGAAAACCTGAAGACAGATATTGCTGGGGTTACTCCCGCGGCCTTTCGGATACGCAATATAGAGATACAAAAGGGTCGAGAATTCGATTCGGTCCAAAATGATGCAGGCCAGAGAGTTGCAATCGTCGGTAAAGTGATTGTTGATAAAATATTTCATGGTGAAGATCCTGTAGGGTATCAAATCCGAATCGGTGGCTCGTATTTTGAAGTTGTGGGGGTTATGAAGGCGAAAGGGATAGATGCCAATGGAGTGGACCGAGACGATAGAATCCTTATTCCTCTAAAGACTGCTATGCATCGCCTAATGCGTGTGACCTACATACAAAAGATACACATTCAGGTTGCTGACTCTACGCAATTGAAAAGTGCAGAGACGGAAATAAGAGAATTATTGCGCGAGAGGCACAGGCTGGGTGATAAACCTGATGACTTCACCATCCAGAATCAAGCAACCCTGATCCGGGCAGAGAGAGACTCCTCCCGTGCGATGACCCTCCTGATTGCAAGCGTTGCTACAATATCGCTTGTCGTTGGTGGTATTGGGATTCTTGCGGTCATGCTGACAGTAGGCCGGGAGAGGAGGAAAGAAATCGGATTACGCCGTGCTGTCGGCGCCCGTCGTCGTGATATTCGAACCCAGTTCCTGCTAGAATCCTTGATTATTGCCGGACTTGGCGGATTCTTTGGAGTTTTTCTTGGAACGCTCTCTTCATTTCTCGCCTCGAAGATTGTTGATTTGCCTGTCGTTCAATCATGGGACGCAATGGGTGCTGGATTGACTCTATCATTCATTATTGGGCTGATCTTCGGCATTTATCCTGCTTCGAAGGCCGCTACTTTAGAGCCTATTGAGGCCCTTAGAACAGAATAAAAATTATTTCATGTAACTTTTCCCTTCTATGATACGACTTATGAAAGTATGAAGAAAAGATGTGAAAAGTTAAAAAGACACTTTTCTTTTTTAGCTACGATCTTATCGGTTTTTAGCACTATTCAAATAAAAGTATCAAATTATTGAAGATTACAAAGGAGATGTAAAAATGAATAATAGGAAACTAATTGCAGTATCTTCAGTTCTTGCGGCTGTGTTGTTAATTCCCCTCATATCCCAGGCGCAAAGGGGGGGCATGGGAGGCGGCTTTGGTGGCCGTACTACATCTCTTCAAAGCCCTATCGTCCCTAAAAACGATAACGAGAAAAAGATAGTGGCAGTTTTAAATGAAATGACTGCTACTCAGCGGACCCAGGGGGCAAACGTACCTATGGATGATGGAAGGTTTCTCAGGATACTTGTGGAGAGCATAAATGCAAAGAATGTCGTGGAGATAGGCACATCCAACGGTTATTCCGCTCTCTGGATGCTCCTGGGGCTAAAGAGCACGGGGGGAAAGCTTACCACCTTTGAAATAGAGCCATCGAGTGTCAAACTTGCAAGGCAGAACTTTAAAAACGCAGGGGTTGACAATATAGCAACTGTAGTTGAAGGCGATGCCCATGAAAAGGTAAAGATCCTTAAAGAGCCCATAGACCTCCTCTTTTTGGATGCCGACAAGGACGGTTACCTCGATTATTTGAACCAGCTCCTCCCACTTGTACGCGCCGGCGGTCTCATTATAGCCCATAATATGGACCAAGCCGGGACACAGACCTACATCAACGCTGTAACCAATAATGCCGACCTGGATACCCTGTTTATAAATACCGGGTCAGGCAGCGTTGGGGTTACCATTAAGAAACACTGAGAAGGGATTTGGCATGGGCATGGTTCCAAAAAAAGAACTCTCCCTTTTCGATTCCATCTGTATAATAGTTGGAATCATCATAGGCGCGGGCATATACGAGATAACCCCCACCGTAGCCTCATGCATGGGGGGATGGATGGGCATACTGGGCATATGGCTTGTGGGAGGGCTACTCGCCCTCACCGGGGCTATATGCTACGCAGAGCTTGCCACTGCATACCCGAACGAGGGAGGGGACTACGTATATCAGACGCGCGCCTACGGCAGCCTGGTGGGATACCTTTTCGGATGGTCGCAACTCGCCATAATCAGGCCGGGAGATATAGCCCTTATGGCTTTTGTGTTTGCCAGGTATGCCGTTACCCTCTATGCCCCCTATGAGAACATGCTCCCTGTATATGCCAGCCTGGCGGTTATAATCCTGACATTAATAAATATCCTGGGCGTAAAACAGGGCAAATGGACCCAGAACCTCCTGACAGTTCTGAAGTCAATCGGGATACTGGGCATTGTCGCGGCAGGTTTTCTGGCGCCTACACAGCAGATCGCACCTGCTGAGTCATCCGGAATCACGCTGGATGGTTTTAAGCTGGCCCTTATCCTCGTGCTCTTTGCCTTCGGCGGATGGAACGAGATGGCATATGTCGCCGCTGAAGTCAAACAGCCCAGGTACAACATTGTCCGATCACTCGTGATAGGCACCATCGTGGTTATCGGCCTCTATATGCTCATCAACGGGTCCTTTCTCCATGCCCTTGGACAGGCAGGGATGAGCTCCTCCAAGGCAATTGCCGTGGACACCTTCGCTGCGGTTGCCCCCGGGATAGCAGGCAAGGCGATAAGCATTATTGTCTGCATTTCCGCGCTGGGTGCAGTCAATGGCCTTATATTTACAGGCTCCCGAATATCCTATGCCCTGGGCTCCGAACACAGGTCATTCCGTTTTCTGGGCAAATGGAGCGAGCGATTCGGAACCCCGGTCATGTCTCTAATTATCCAGGGATTAATCAGCCTCGCTATCCTGTTTATCGCCGGTTCCTTTATAGACACTATACTATATTCTGCCCCGGTGGTCTGGCTGTTTTTCCTTGGCACGGGCATTGCCGTATTCGTGCTCAGGCGCAAGGAACCGCAGATTGATCGGCCCTACAGGATATCCGGCTTCCCCTTGACCGCCTTGATTTTCTGCGCGGCCTGCGTCTTCATGTTTTACAGCTCCTTCACATACGCCCTTGACATGAAGCCGATCGGCTTGATTATTGTCGTGTGTGTCGTTGTTGCAGGCATCCTTGTCTACTGGTTGACGGAAAATGGCAGCAAGTTGCGGCCTTAAAGTCAGGTGTGATTGGTCGGCAGGCCGAAAATCAACGGTATAAAATTTTACATGGCTGTTATAATGTTCCATTTCGCGCCTATTGATGAAAAATTTTATTTTATCAACTTTTCATGTAACTTTCGCTCCAATCCTACGACTTGAAAAAATATGCAGAAAAGTTGTAGAAAGTTAAATATTCTCTGATAAAAATACCACTGCCTTATTATGGCTCAGGCCTTGTTGAAATAAAGGCAACAAGCTTGACATAAATATTTCAAATAAATAAGGGGGTTACACTGGCTTATGGAATTTGAATCTCGGATTGAAAAAAAACATGCTCATTTTTTCAAAATAGATTGGGTATGGGCTGCGTTGCTGTTTTTATTCATTTTCACCCAAGACGGTTTTTGTCAAGAGGACGACTTTGATACAAAGATGTGGTTGGAGCAGGAACTATCCCACAGCTTTAATGATAAACTCTCCTATAAGCTGATATTTAATGAAAGGTTCTATGATGATATTACAACCTGGGAAGAGTTTTACGTTGATACCGGAATCAGTTACAAACCCTTCAGCTGGCTGGTACTGAACCCGATGTATCGCCATAAAAGGGCAGATTTCAACACCTCGAAAGAAGCAGTCGAGAACAGATATCATATAAATGTGGAACTTATAGCCAAGCTGAAACATCTTACATTGGAATCCAGATCAAGGTATGAATACCGCACATTCGAAGATTCTGAAACCAAGCATCGCTTTCTGGAGCGCATCAGGGTTTCAGTTCCTCTGCCGTGGAAGATTAACGATAAAAACGTGGAGGCATTCTTTTCGGATGAGCTTAATTACGACCTGGATACGGATGCGTCAACCCATCATGAAATGATGCTGGGAACCAAGCTGCCCTTTTCTAAAAAGTTTACCATGAAGGTGTATTACGGGCATGAGCTCAAGTATAATAATGAAAGCTGGGGTTATAACACGCATATCCTGGGCATATCTACAGTTCATAACTTTTAATACGGACGAATAAATAATTTATGGGGATCGTCCCTTGAGTGTACAAAAAAACAAATATCTGACTTTGATACAGGCCTCTTTCGTCCCCTGTTTGTTTCTTTTCCTCGGACTGGCTGTTTCCGGGTGTCTTGATTTAAAGAAGACAGCCGGAGCCGGCGGGCCGCGCAGGGAATTTATCTAT
>JAFGIC010000494.1 GCA_016929815.1 Deltaproteobacteria bacterium | reverse complement strand
GTGGAGTTCGGATTTTACATCTTTTATTGCCTATATGCTATTATAAACTTACGCTTTTGAAAAGCGCCCTTTTTAAAATCCATCTCGATGCGTGAATCGGTGGTGATTTCAATCATATAACTAAAAGCCAGGCCAACAGTATCAGTAAAGATGATACAGTCACAGGGATTCCAACAGCTGCGTGCTGACGGAATGTGATTTTTACACCGCAGTTCCCGGCCTGTTCCACAACTATAAGGTTTGCTATGCTGCCCAATAAAAAGAGGTTTCCTGAAAAGGTGCTCGACACCGCCAGCGTGTACCACTGGGCATGTTGAAGGGGGTCAAGAAAATTAATAAGCAGCATTGTCGCGGGCACGTTGCTGAAAAGGTTGCTTAAAATAGCGGAGACTCCTGTTAATACAGACAGGCTTTTCAGATCCATACCCATGCCTGAGAGATGATCCATCATTATGCCCAGATAATTACCCTGTGTAACACCATGGATGATTATAAAAAGGGCGCAAAATAGGGTAATCAGATGCCAGTCTATCAGCCCCATGATATCCCTGGTTTCCATCTTTCGACTGCATAAAAGCAATCCGGCTATGCCGATGGCCGAAAACTCCCTGGGTATTGAAGAGAAAAACAATGCAGTGAGTATCAAAACCGCAAAGATCCCTTTTAAAGTCTGCCATTTGTTAAAAGGCTGTTTATGTTGTGCTTGCACAACATGTTTCTTGTCATGCCGTACGTTAAATTCATTCCGGTATATCCACAATATGATCAGATAGCTGACGAACAGGGCAATAACTGAGGGTGGCCCGCACCAGAAAAGGAATTCGGCAAAATCCAGGCGTCCTGTCTGCCCGATAAGCATGTTCTGAGGATTGCCTATGATTGTGGCAGCCGAGCCGATATTGCTTGAAACCGCGAGCCCGATAAGAAAGGGAAGGGGATTCAGGCCTTCTTCCAGCAGGGAGAGAGCCAGTATCGGCGTAAATGCAAAACACACGATGTCATTTGCGAGTATTGCGGATAACAGTGCGCTCACAAGCATGGTAACCATTAAAAAGATCCGTGGGCGATTATAATGGGGCACTATCCTTAATGCTATCCAGGTGTAAAAGCCGCCGAGGCGGAGCTGTGCTGAAATAATCATCAGGGAATAGAGAAGCAGAATTGTGGGCAGGTCGATCGACTGCACGGCGCTCCCCGGCGAAATAACGCCGGAGATCACCATGCAGATGGCTCCTAGAAGCGCAATGCCGACCCTGTCAACAACGAGCCCCGGGATCTTCCCAAGGGCTATGCCGAAATAGGCGAGACAAAAAATAGTTATTGCCAGCATATCCATTCCAGATAGTATTATGCAATCGTTAATGATAAATTGGAGGCATTAAATAAAATAAAAGAGGATATTTCAATAAAAAATTTAAGACTCATATACTGTTCTATCCGAAGAAATCAGGTATGATAATTAATGCATTTTAAAAATATTCGTTTTATAATTATATAAGAATTAAACGCATAAATGATTTCCTTCTTTTGACTGATTGCGGGGGGTGCCTTTTTTAAAAGGAGGTGCAATATGACAAATCAGTATTTTAACAAGACATTCAAAGGGTTAAAATATTTTCTCGTTGCCGCATTTTTGCTGTTCTCATTTCCCTGCTGTAATAATGACGGCGATGATATGAACAATAATGATGACGATATTAATATTCCAGGGATAGAGGTAAAATCCTCTCTGGACCGCGTCACCTTTCCCGTTATAGATACAGCAGACCTCCAATCCCAGGTAAGAGGGAATAACGACTTTGCTTTTGATATCTACAGGGGGGTCTCGGAGGATGAGGATGGAAATATCTTCTTTTCCCCCTATAGCATATCGATTGCACTCGCAATGACATGGGCGGGAGCGGCAGGAGAAACGGAAAGCGATATGGCGGATGCCATGAACTTTATATTAACGCAGGAAGACCTGCATCCGGTTTTTAACCATATTGATCTCGAGCTCGCAAAAAGGGGGGAGGGCGCGGAAGGAGCGGACGGTAAAGGATTCCGCCTTAATATCCAAAATTCAATATGGGGCCAGACAGGATATACCTTTCTGGCATCGTTTCTTGACGTGCTTGCGCTGAATTACGGGGCAGGTCTCAGGCTGCTCGACTTTATGAGCGACCCTGAAGGAGCGCGGGTGGATATAAACTCATGGATCGAGGAGGTCACGGAGGGACGAATCGAAGAACTGATACCCGAAGGCAGTCTTTCGGCATTGACAAGGCTGGTTCTTGTAAATGCGATATATTTTAACGCGGCATGGCTTAACCGATTTGACGAGGAATCACCAATGGGGACCTTCCATACCGGGGCAGGAGAGGATGTCCTTGTGCCCATGATGCACAATCAGGAAAATATGCCATATCTGGCAGGAAACGGCTTTGAAGCGGTGGAACTCCTTTACGATGGAGGAGAACTATCGATGCTTGTTATCATGCCGGAAGACCTTGCGGGATTCGAATCGGGGCTTACATCCGAATTGCTGGCAGATATCAGGGACAATATGCAGGATAAGGAAGTAAATCTTTCAATGCCCAGCTGGGAGCTCAAAGGAAGCACAATCAGCCTTAAGGAGATCCTTTCCGGCATGGGTATGGAAAGAGCCTTTACCGCAGGGACAGCCGACTTCTCAGGCATGGACGGAACAAAGGATCTTTTCATATCAGATGTGCTGCATCAGGCATTTATCAAGGTCAACGAGGAGGGAACCGAGGCTGCTGCCGCTACTGCCGTTGTAATGGAACTTACTGCAATGCCTGTCGATGTCGTTTATTTAAGACTTGACCGGCCCTTCATATACCTGATTCAGGATAAGCCCACAGGACAGGTGCTTTTTCTTGGCAGGATGATTGACCCGAGATAGCAATTTTTAAGTAAAGAATTATCAACAGGATGCCGATATGATCTGTGTATGTTATCAATGGAATTTCAGTGGTGTTTTAAAGAGAGGAGAAATTTATTATGCCAAGGATATTATTCGTTGATGATAACAAGGAGTATCTGGGGATCATCTCGTCGGTGTTGAACAAGGTAGGTTATGATGTCGTAACCGCAGAGAACGGTATTGATGCGATCGATAAGTTTGACGAATCATCTTTTGATGCCGTAGTGACGGATCTGATTATGCCGGGCGCTAACGGCTATGAACTGGCAAAATATATTCGTGACACATCCGGAGACGATGGGACGCCGGCCATTATCTGTATAACCGGGACATCATGTGATATAGACCGCAGGTCTTTTGATGTCTTTTTGGAAAAGCCTTTCTCCATAAAAAAGCTCATTGGATACCTGAAAGACTTTGAAAATAAAAAGAATTGCAGCAAGACCCGAAACAACGGATTTTTAAAATACGGACATGTATGAACGTTTACATTATCGAGTTGATGTCATGCCCTCATAATAGGGCAGCTTGAGCGGGTTCCCCAGGACCATAAAGACGTATTTAACGCAGAATGATATAACGCGCTTCAATCACTTAACGTCATACCTGTCGCTGTTATCCTTTATATAATGAAGGGAAATCCTGTTTACTTCACAATGTTGAGGATCTCCTTAAAGTGTTTCGCCTCAGCTGTCTTAAGCAGCTCAAACAGGGATGTTTCCACACTCGTAAGAGAAGCGCCCGAATCTCTCATCCTCTGCAGTCCGATTAGCTTGTCCTCAATGTTTCTGGAAGAAACGGCATCGGTCACAACCTGCACCTCATGCCCCAGATCTATCAGGTCTGCTGTTGTTTGATAGACACAGATGTGGGCCTCAATACCGGAAATCAAGATCTGTTTGCGGTCAAGCGCCTTGAGCGCACGTAAAAAGGTTTCATCCTGACAGCAGCTGAAGCTCAGCTTGCTGACAGGATGAATACCCGACATGAGGTCCGCAATCTCCGGGATTGTAGGGCCCAGTTTCTGGGGGATCTGCTCGGTCCACAGGATAGGAATCCCTAAGACCTGAATACCCTTGATAAGTTTTCTCACATTCCTGAACAGGAGTTCTTTCTCGTGCATTGCGAGCGCCAGGTTGCCTTGGATATCAACAATAATCAAGGCTGTATTTTCAATTTTGAGCATGATGCACCCCCTTTTAATGGCGGACTTTTATTCCTTTTCTGCAACGACGCCCAGATAGGTGACAGACCCGTCAGCGGACGTCGTTTTGCCGTCTGCCTTGATCCTGCCCTCTACCTTGGAATCTTTTGAGACAATAAGCTTGGAGATATAAGAGGTATCCTTAACAGTCCAGGTAGTTCCATTTTCAAGGTAAGCGATAACGCCGTTATTCACAGTCTTGCTCGGGCTTGTGGTCACGTCGCCGAGATTGTTGCGGTTGCCGTACCTGACTCCGTCCTTCTCATAGTCCTTGTCCGTGATCTTCATGCTCTTGAGGATGATGTTGACGTCGTGTTTGGTCGTTCCCGAGGAGATGATGCCGTCGACATTGCAGTTGTTGAAATGCAGCACGAGATTCTGTCCGCCGGTGCGGGCATTGTAGAAGTCGCCCTTGATGGCCTTATCGCCGTTGCAGTCCGTGAAGGTCGCCACCACGTTCGTGTTGAACATATAAGAGGCGTCGGCGCCCATGAATTGAGAGGTCTGGTAGTCATATTCCTTGGTCAGATCATGTGTTTCATCCTTGACAGCGACATTATCGACGAGATCGATCTTCTGATCGATCTGTGTCTTGCCGTCCTCGCCATAAAGTGGGTTTCCCCTGCCGGGGTCATCATTGTCCATAAGAAGGAGCACCACTCCGTTGCCGGTATTGTTGAGCTTTGAGCCGTTGACATCAACCATTGTGGCGTTGGGGCCGAACCCGCCGCTGGCGCTCTTGAGCAGGAATATCGCCTCCTTTGTGTTCATCGTGGAATTGTCGACATTGATGATACCGCCCTTGTTGCTGTGGGAGTACACTCCGAAACGGTTTGAATTTACGACCGCTCCGTTCACATAGGAAACGCTGGCGTACTCATTTGCAAGAATGCCGCCGTAGGTGACGTTGCTGACCTTTGTATTGTCGAATATGTTCAGGTTGGCGCCTATGGAATAAGCGCCGTATCCGTCGCTCCATCCGCCATCCTTAATGCTGAGGATGGAGAGGTCGCTGTTCTTGATGGTGTGCCTGCCTGACCAGTAATAGAGCTTAAGGATGTCGTCCGCAGTCCTTGAGCCGTAACCGGTCTTCTCATTATATGCAGATATGATCCCGGCCTTTTTAAGAGAGTCCTGTGTGGGCGGATCGACATCGTCCACCGAGACGATGGCCCAGCCCGCGGATTTGATGGTAACGTTGTCATACACATTTTCAAAGTACCCGACATACTGCACTGCGCGCACGTCTCCGAAAAGTCCGAGCATCCACACTGATGTGGGTTCGACCGTATTGTGGCCGTTGGCAATGATCGTAGTATCCTTGATGGTGATGTGGGCCGGATTATTGATGTCGTCCGAGCCCCCGAATACGCCGGCCCTGGCCGTGCCGTGGGTCGTTATGGCGCTTTTGGAAATGGTGACGTTGGAGCCCTTGAATACTGCAATAACGCTTCCCGTACCGGACATGTCGTTGCCGCCGTCGCCTGAGAGGTCGGCGGTCAGGTTCGAAATGGAATAATCCTGGTCAATAAGCGTGATACCGTTGAAGTAGGGAGATTTGGCCGTGATGGAGACGCCGCTGAGGGACTTGGCGTCATACTTCCCGCCGACAAGGGCGCTCTTTGCCGATTTTTCTGTGACTATTGCGTTATTTTCAATAAACAGCGCGCCCTGGTACACGTTTTGCCCGTTCTCATAATAGGCCTTTTTAGTGCCGTCCAGTTCCTCGATAACGACCTTCCCTTTATATGTACCGGCCTTGATAGGGGTCTCAACGCCGTCCACGGTCATTACCTTGAACTTTCCGTCGTCAGCGGTTGAAGATCCTCCCGCCTGCGGCATGAAACCGCCGGGGGCCGAGCTCATATCCGGCATGGAACCGCCGGAGGCCCCACCCATCTCGGGCATTGAACCGCCGCCCGGGGC
>JAFGIC010000493.1 GCA_016929815.1 Deltaproteobacteria bacterium | reverse complement strand
TGCTATTGTAATAATTTATGATATAAAGGCATTTAATATTTTCTCCCGGTGTTCATCTTAATGGCTCTTTTTTAAAACAAAATGTACTGGAGACAGTTATGAACAATACTGGAATCCTGACGGACATACGCTATCTGGATCATGATATGGGCGCCTATCATCCGGAGAGTCCTCAGCGTCTCAAGGCGATATATGAGATGCTGGAAGAGCCGGATATGAAGGACATTTTTTTCAAAATACCAGCGAGGAAGGCGGAAAAAGAAGAACTCGAGTTTATACATTCATCGGTGTATATCAATATGATCGCGTCATCGGAAGGGAAAGATTCGGTATATCTTGACGGCGATACAAGGACATCCGTAGGCACCTATACCGCGGCCCTGCTTGCGGCAGGGGGCCTTTGCGAGGCGGTATCAATGGTAAATTCCGGACGTTTGAAAAATGCCTTTTGTCTGGTCAGACCTCCCGGGCACCATGCAGAGAGGAACAGGGCCATGGGATTCTGCATATTCAACAATATTGCGATAGGTGCGAGATACGCCCAGAGGCGTCTTGGCCTTAAACGCATAATGATTGTTGACTGGGACCTGCATCACGGCAACGGGACCCAGCATTCTTTTGAGGATGATCCGTCAATCCTTTATTTCTCTATGCACCAATATCCTTATTATCCCGGGACCGGCTCATATTATGAGACCGGGACCGGCAAAGGCGAGGGATTTACCGTTAACGTGCCGCTTTCAACAGGCTGTGGAGAAGAAGATTACGTTGCTGTCTTCGAGAGACTGCTGAGTCCTATTGCCCTTGAATTCAGACCTGAAATGATCCTCGTCTCTGCCGGATTTGACATACATGAGGGAGACCCCCTGGGGGGGATGGAAGTCACTTCCGAAGGCTTTGCCGGAATAATGGCGGCAATCATGGACATCGCCGAACGGTGTTGTGACGGTAAGATGGTCATTACACTCGAAGGCGGATATAATATCAAGGGTCAGAGCGATTCCGTTAAGGCGGTTTTAAAGGAAATCGCGGGCATCACAAAGACGGATTTTACGGCCCTTGCAAAAAGGGCTGATAAGACAAAGATAGACCATATACTAAATCCGGTTATTGCGATTCATAGGCATTACTGGAAAAATCTTTAATATTTTTATGGGCGACAGGTACAGATATTATAACGAATATGGACAGAACTCCGGCCCGGAACCGTATCCCTTAGGACAGGATGATTTTTTGTCCGGTCTCCAGGAAGAAGAACGTAATCCGGGCGATTCCCAGGCCGCTAAGATAGCCCTGCGTCATGCTGTAATATCGGACGGCAATTTTATAGGGAGCTTGAGCGGGGATGTGTTTAAGGTCTATGGCCCCTATGAAGATATTCTTTTGAGGTGGTTCAAGTCTGAAAGAGATATAACAACTATCATAGCATGCAGGGATAAAACGCAGATAGGGTTTGTGATGCTGAGCGAACCGTCAGACATGTATAATCTTCATGAAGTTTCGGAGATCCTGGGTATAGCCGTTAAACCGCAAAGCCAGGGTAAAGGCGTAGGCGGGATGCTGCTCCGCGCGATTGAAATAAAATCCGCGTCGCTTAATATTAAGTGGCTGTTTCTGCATACAGCGATCGACAATGTGTCGGCCAGGAGGCTTTATGAAAGGACAGGATACACAAACCTGGAGATCAAAAAGGGTTTTTATCCGGAAGGCCAGGACGCGATAGTCATGTATAAGGCCGTGAAAAGATTTATTGAATAAGTGTTTTGTTTCTGTTTATAATGAAACTCCTCGATTAAGACATTGTATGCCAATATTCTAACGGAGGGATGTCTATGGCGCAGATTGATGCCTTTTTTAAACTTATGAACGAGCAGGGGGCCTCGGACCTCCATCTAATCACCGGTCAGCAGCCTGTGCTGAGAATTCAGGGAGAACTGACTAGGGTCAAGTACAAGGAACTCGACAATGACGGCCTTAAGTCTATGCTGTATGAGATCGCCCCCGAAGAAAAGGTGAAATCATTTGAGGAATCAGGGGATGTTGATTTTGCCTATGAGATACCGGGCCTTGCCAGGTACAGGGCGAATTTCTTTCAGCAGAAGTGGGGCATAGGCGCGGTATTCAGGGAAATCCCTTCCACCATATTGACCTGCGAACAGCTTGGCCTCCCGCCCATTGTAAGGAGACTGGCCTCCCTCCCGAGGGGGCTTGTGCTTGTGACAGGCCCGACAGGAAGCGGAAAGTCAACAACCCTTGCGGCGATCATTGACGAGGCAAACCGTACCCGCAAGGATCACATCATTACAATAGAGGACCCCATAGAATTTGTCCATAGAAGCAAGGAGGCCATAATAAATCACAGGGAGGTGGGCACCCATACCAGGTCTTTTTCAGCCGCACTGAGGGGCGCCCTGAGGGAGGACCCGGATATCATCCTCGTAGGCGAGATGAGGGATCTGGAGACGATATCTCTTGCCATAGAGGCCTCTGCTACAGGACACCTTGTGTTTGCGACCCTTCACACAACCAGCGCACCAAAAACAGTCGATCGTGTTATAGAGGTTTTCCCCGTTAATCAGCAGGCGCAGATAAGGAACACGCTGGCTGACGGTCTCAGGGCTGTTGTGGCGCAGAATCTTTTCAAGAGGATTGACAGGAAGGGGAGGTGTGCCGCCCTTGAGATAATGGTAGCCATCCCGGCCGTCAGAAACCTCATAAGAGAGTCTAAGACGTTCCAGATACCTTCTGCTATCCAGACAGGGAAGAAATACGGGATGCAGACACTGGATGATGCGATAATGGAACACCTGAGGGCTAAGCGGATAAGCGCCGATGACGCCTACGCTAAGTGCAATAACAAGGATATGTTTAAGCCGTTTTTAAAGAATCCGCCGACGGATTTTACGGATGCGTAATTGGAGGTGTTAATATGAAACGACAGGAACTGGATCATATTCTTACAACCATGCTTGAGTCTTATGACGGCGTTTCAGATCTGAATATGACGGTTGATAAACCATTCCAGGTTGAGGCCTTCGGTCAATTGCAGTCGGTTGAAATCAATCCGCCGGTTGCCAAGCTGACGCCTTTTCAGACCGAGACCATTGCCCTTAACCTGATCGGCCATGACCGACGCCTTACGAGGACGC
>JAFGIC010000492.1 GCA_016929815.1 Deltaproteobacteria bacterium | reverse complement strand
GGCACCACATCCTCGCCCCTGCCCTCATAGGCCTTTTGGCCGTATTCCGGATCGGCGATCCATGCCCTGGACATAGCGACCATATCGGTCTTTCCGCTCGCGATATATTCTTCCAGCAGATCCGGGTCCTGGAAACCGCCTGTGGGCGCGGTTATCATCTTTGAGCCGCCTTCCTTTACGGCCTGGGCGTAACGAAGGGTCATAGGCCTGTCCTCCTCCATGTTAAACCCGGTCGGATGGCAGAAACCTTGTTCCTTTGCCCTGAACTTAAGGATATCAAGGGCGCCCTCCCAGATTTTGGCAAATTGGACGGTATCCTGAAGTGTGTAACCGTCGTCCGTACCCTCACCGCTGATATGCGCAACTACCAGAAAATCCTGACCGCATACCCTTTTAAATGCCTGAAACATCTCAAGGGGCAGACGCGCGCGGTTTTCAACGATGCCGCCATATTTGTCCGTCCTTTTGTTAAGATTGGTTGACAGGGAATGTGCCAGTATATCGCTGTTATATGACATATGAATATTCACCGCATCGAAACCGAGGGACTGATAGAATTTTGCCCTGTTTGCGTAATCCTCAATCATCTTCTGTATCAGTTCAACCGGGATTTCTTTTTTTCCGTATGAACCGCCACTTGTTATGGGCGGTATATTCGTGGCCGTATCCTGCGCGTTCTCGTCCGGTCTGCCGCCTCCACCCTGTTCGCCGCCCGGCGCTCCGCCCGCACCGCCGGCTTTTTCAGCGGACATTTCACTCCCAGGCGCTCCTCCGGGTCCGCCTGGGGGCCCCCCGTGGCTTCTACCAGCCGCCACGCTAATGCCGTATCCCTCGGGTGGAGATATCCTTATGGCAATCGAGGCCTTTGAACCGTAAAAATGGATGGCATCCGTCAGCTGATTGAAGTAATTCTGAACACCGGCATCAGCGGCATCCCACATGTAGGTATGGGCACGGTCCCCGTCAATCCCTTTCCGACTCTCCAGTGTGCCGTCGTTGAGGGGCGTTAAACTCGCCTCCCAGACAGTAACAATAGCGGCCCCGTTTCTTGCGATGCCTGCATAATGTGATATTACCTGATCGTTGGGAAACGTCTCCGGTCCCTGAAAAAAATGCGGAAGGCCCAGGGTGTTAATCATCCTGTTCTTTAAAACTACGTTGCCTATCTTAATAGGCGATAAAAGATGGCTGTACCTTTTACTGAAAACACCTTTCATGTCAACAGCGCCGGATCTTTCGGATGCCGCTGCAACGCCCGTTTGAGATCCCGGATTAAAGACCCTTGTGAGCCTCCTTGAGCCCAGCCCCAGCGTGGAAGCCGCACCGGCGGTCATCAGAAACTGCCGCCTTCCCATAAGCGATTGAATTAAATTCATGATTTTCTCCTTTATATCTTGTTTATAATCACCTTTATCCAGGGATAACTATCTATTCGGGGATAATTGAACACACCATTGGTCCATTTTAATCCGGCCATTCTCAAGACCTCTTGAGGATCAGGACGCCGCCGCTTGCCAGCAAATAGGTCCCGCTTTCTCCCGCAACAGCGTTAATGGTAATGCCTTCCGGGGCGTCGATCTGTGCAATATCGACACTGCCCACGATTATAACCTCGGAATCTCCGGTTGCCGTCCATTTGCTGGTTGCATCCATGGAAATATAGATGTTTTTGATTGCCCCTTTCAAGGCTGTAGACTTGAAATCAAGAGACATGATCCTGTCGGGATCTTCATGGATTACATCGCCTTCAACATCCATGTCTTTTAACGTTGCGTGGACCCCGTAAACCTTCTTGCCTTCCGTGGTGGTGGCATTGGGATCAGGGTTTATCATTGTATTGATCAGGATGCCGCTTTCGGAGACTATTTTTACACCGTCAAGATTGATGTCCGCATTATGGCTCCTTACAACTATTGCGGGACTTTTACTTGATATTTCGCCGCCCGTGACATTAAGTCCGCCGACCTCGGTATACGATCCGGTCACACAATGCATCAGGGCAAAAAAGGTGCCGCACTTCGCCTTTGGATCTTTAAATGTTGCATCGCCACATCCCGCTACGACTATCGCCATTGACGCCACATCAAAATCACAGTTATTAAAGGTGTCATGACATAAAAAATCGGCATAGGCCCCATAGCCGCTTATGACGGTCTTAATCCTGCAGCCGTTAGCCTCAAGATAAACAAACTCACCCGCCTTGTCCGTCGACAGGGCGCCCCAGCCATCGGCGGTGATACTGCAGTTATAGAAATAGCCGTATGAATTGCTTATTGTCATTGTAGTGCGGCTGTTGCCCTGGATTCCCAGATATCTGGAGGCGTTATCGGTTATGCTGGAGGCCGGCAGGATCTCGAAAGGTTCGTCATGACTGACCAGCGTGGAATCATAGACCTTTACGGTTCCGGAATTCGTGGAGGAGACAGTGTATTTGCGACTTCCGTTGGTTGTAATCTTGACATTCTTAAGGATAAGCGTGCCGTGATCTTCACAGGTCGCTCCGGCGCCGCCCTTACCGCTTCCTGAAATATCGATTTCGGCATCTGAAAGGGTATATTGTGAGCCGTCGCCTCTTACAGTGATACCGCCGATATCCCCTTCCTTTACGACTATCTTGACACCGGAGGCGGATGTATCTCCTATATTCCCTTCGGCCACGACGCCTGTCTCAGATTCCTCAGGCAGATATTTGCCGTCTTCGACATAGATTGCCGACCTCGGTCTTTCAGGTCCTCCGGCGCTAGTGGGGCCCCTGCCCGTGTCGCTGCCGCTTCTGCCCATTTCGCTGCCGTCCCTTCCTGTGTCGTCACCGGCTCTGCCTGTGTCGCCACCGCCCCTGCCTGTGTCACCACCGCCTCTGCCTGCGTCGCTGCCGCCCCATTTGGCATCGATCTCTTCTCCTGTAAGCAATTTTAACGGCAGGCGTTCAAAATTTGCTTTGTACTCTTCTGCCTCTATGCCTTTGATTGACTTTTCGGCGATATCTTTATTCCCATTGCATGACACAAAAGACATCACAAGCATTATTACGACGCATATGACCGGTAATGTTCTAATGAATCTCCTTTCCATAATTATCTGCTTCCTCCTTCGTTAAGGGTTGCCATGGTGTTTCAGGACAGGGGCTTGTTTTCTATAAGCGGCTTCGATCCTAAAATATGGGTTAAGTTAACAAGAAGTCTCAATTTTAAAGGATAAATGTTCAGTCACCGGTGTATGACAAGTATCAAGTTCATTCATGACTAATAAATTGTCGGAGGAAGGCAAGTGTCCTGCCTTCCCCCAACGTAAAAGGGATCTTAGAAACGCACCGATAAAATGCCGCCGTAGGTCCTGGGTGAGCCTATCATCATTGACTGGGCAACCCCCGTGCTTGTGGTCTTCATCCCCTGTTTCACGGCGTAGTTCTCTATATTTTTCGTATAGCCCGTAAGGGTCCATCTCCCGCTGGGATTGGCGTATATCAGGGAAATATTTGATATATGATGCGCCTCCTGATCTCTCCAGGGACTCTCCCTTTCGTGATAGGACAGAAAATACGAGGACTGATACCGGGCATCAAATCTGCCGGTAAGGGTGGCCCCATTGCTTAATATGAAATCGTGATTATAGGCAACGGTTATGGCGATTTCAGGCGATGAGATGTTTGTCTTTCCGCTGTAATCAAAGTCCGGATAGATCATGTCATAGACAAAATCAAAATACAGGTCTTTCCACTCGTTTTTATTGTACGCAACCGAGAGATCCAGCTTGTCCTTGTTGGTTATTATCCAGCTTGTCATCACATCTACACCGCTCGATTCAAAATCTCCCCAAAAAACCGTATTTGTGTCCTGAAATACACGACTGGTGTGAGTGATTGTGCCGTTGTTGTCTATATCCAACCCCTGAGAACCGTCTCTTGCAGTAAATCCTGCCTCGATAAATCTTGGGTCATCCTCATACAGGGATTCAAAGGCCCATGGGGCCTGCTTGGACAGCTTGTTCATATATTTATAATAGTATGTTGAAACATTAATCTGCAGCTTATTGCCGAACAACCGGTTCTTTGAACCCAATGTGATGGCCGACATCTCCTCAGGCGGGGGGGTTGATCCGGTTGTCGAGGGTTTTGCCATGCCCTGCATGCGATAACTGGTTGACCAGTCCGCATAAAGCATGGCATTTTCAGATACGTCATATTCAACGCCAACCTTGTAGTCCATATTATTATATTCCTGCTCATAATCCTCTATGGTGTTGGTCGTGCCGTCAGGGTTAGTCGTGGTTGTACCGGGCTGCTTAGGACCATTCCCGCCCCGGGGCAACGCATTTAAGGTTGTCGCATATGTCGATATGGTGTCCCAACTCTTACGCGCCCCACCTGTTACCCGAAATTTATCCGTAACCGGATAGGTAATGTTGGCGTAAAAGGCATGTGACTCTTCATCTATATCCGAGGAGCCGGTTTCTATCTTCTCCACATAACTCTGATACCTGCCGTTACTTGATTTGTTATAATTTATCCCGGCAATCCATTTGAAAAAGAAATCGGAAGAAGACACCATACGCACATCAGCCCCTTTCTCCGTCATCTCCATTTCAGTCTTTCGGGTGCTGGTATCATTGGTCTGTCGGTCTGTCATGGTCTCTGTAGAGGAAGATGTATTGGTTGAATAAGAGGGTATCATAGTAAGGGTGCCGATGCCGGAATTCCATGTCATATTGACACTTATACCCTTCTGTGTCTCGTCACGCGGATTACCCGGGTCCGTTTCAACCGGCTCCCACGGATTATCCGCATCGTCCTGATCTATAAAGGGTTCCACAGAGGCAAACCCGTGACCTCCATTGAATGAGTATTCACCGGTTATTGTAAAAGACAGATCTTCACTCGCCTGGTATAATGCCTTGAGACGAGCTGATTTTTTGTCCTCATCATCCGCTCCATTGGAGATATAACCGTCCCTGACCGATGTGGAAAATGCCGCACGCAGGGCCATCTTATCGTTTATGGGGGCGTTCATGCTGCCTTCCGTGCGCAGATAGCCGTAATTGCCGAATTCGATTGTCCCTGAGGCCTCAAATTTATCGGTCTTGGGGGCGGCCGTTATGACGTTTATGATACCACCCGGCGAGGTGTTGGCATACAAGGTGCTTTGGGGCCCGAAGAGCACCTCCACACGTTCGACATCAAAGAGATCCTGTCCCTGGTCGCTCCTTGTGCTGTATGTGCCGTCCGTACTGATAGCAACAGTCGGGGTAGATATATGCATATCCGAAAAAAGGTCACCATCATCGACAATGCCGTGCAATGATACCCTGTATCCGTCACTGGCCTTGTTGAAGATCATCCCGCCGATAGATGATAGTATTTCATCAATATCTTTCTGACCGAGTTCCTTCATCTGGTCCCCAGAGAAAACCTCCATGGTTATTGGCACCTTCTGTACGTTTTCCTCACGCTTCTGTGCCGTGACGATGATCTCCTCAAGGCTAAATTCATCGGGCTCCCCTATCTGGGCGTAAACAGCAGCGGCATCCTCAAAGATAAATATAATGGTTAATGCAATAAGAAACAGATATAAAGGCTTATTCATTGTTCCCTCCCCAACTAAATTGTTTTTGATAATTACATCGGCCATTACAATGTTGATCCTGTATCAAATCAAAGACAGACTATTTCACGTAATTCACCCTTCCGTCCGAATCCCTTCCGTAAAAATAAATAAGTAACGGGATCACAGGAGTCTATAATCCCGAATCACAATCGAAAAAATACTGCCCCAGAGCAGGAATAGATTTGTTATCGAATATACGGACACAGCAACTAACTTCTGGGG
>JAFGIC010000491.1 GCA_016929815.1 Deltaproteobacteria bacterium | reverse complement strand
GTTTCAAGCTCAACTTCATGCCCTATGCTTACGATGCCTGGATTACCCATCGGGACATGCTGCCAGTAGGGCATATTCATATTGTGTTCACCACATATGTGACAGTAAAAATGCTTATAGCCTTTTGCGAGAATCCTTTCATGCCCCTCTCTGATATAAGGCATCACAAACTGCTCAAAGTGCCTAGGTGAGATTATCTGATTGCTGCTAAGCACTCCTCCACTCATCACAATGACATCCTCAGCACCGAAAAGATTATACCAATAATCCATAACCTCCGTTAGGATATCCTGTGATATCTGTATAAGCCTGTATACCAGTTCAGGTTTTTTAATAATCCAGCGAGCCAACATTTCCGGTCTGCAGATTCTGCCGGCCATTCCAAAGGGGTTCGAGGGAAGCAGAAGAAGCATCTTAAAAGGTTCATTATCGGAATGCTCCTCGACAACCAGTCTCTGGAACTCGGTCTCTCTCAGAATTCCGGGGGAATTCGGGATATCCGGCATAGTAAATTTATCTATATCCTCTTCGGATTCAATAGCAAAACGTATTGTTGAAGGTGCTTGGGAAAAGTCACTTTCCGGTAGTCTCCTCTCACCCCCGAAGTCATTGACATCGAAAGCAGGAAAAAAAGGACTGCATATCCAGCCGAAATCTTCGCAAACCTTACGCTGCATTTCAAGGGATGTCTTGGGGTCACGATAGGCATCGGCGATCGGTCGATTGTTATATATAGCGGCAAATCCCGTCATGTCAAAGAAAGGCCATATGGGAACCCTATCCGGCCTTTCACGTCTAAGAAGGGTTCGGATACGTTCGCTTTGCATTTTCCCAGTATTATTTAACGCCATAATGATACCCTTTCATACGAATTAACTTATACATTAATATATTACAATTCAGCAATCCCAGAAACCTATACCATCATCTTGCAGTACCGCCTGACCGTGTTCTTTGGCAAGCGGAGTTGGTTGAGCATAGAGAGCCTTCCTGCTGATCCAGCTTGAACCTGCCTTTTTTAGTGAAACCAACATTTCAGCCATCTTTATCGTATCTCCTACCACATCCGCGACAGGTACGCCATCAACTTCTGTAAGTCCGTTTGGATATTCTTTTTCAGCACCGGGTGCAAATCGCATTGCCGGGGACATTAATGCGCAACCTGGAATAATTATCTCCGCACCGTCGTAAATAAGTTCCCTTGCCACCTTTTTAAAGGCTTCAATAGTGTGGTGCGCGTCCTGCATTGCCATCACCTGTTCATCACCGCTCTCTGGTATGGCCCTAACCCCGACCGATCGGTCCCTCAATCCATATTTGGAGATATTATGTTCCTGACCAATAATGTTATAAGGAGAGATAGCGACCAACCCAAACTTGTAACCCATCATAGTTGACATGATCATCGATGACTCACCGATACTTACAACAGGGATATTTAGAGCCTGCCTTATTTCCCATAGCATCGGATCACCGGCACAGGCTATCATTACAGCGTCAAAACCTTCTTCTTCAGCATGGGCAGCGGCATAGAAGGCTGTGGTCGAATTGAGATAATCCATATAACTGTAAAAAATAGCTTCCATGCTGGCCAGCCCCTTTCGTGGAAAACGAAAAGTAACTTCTGTATCTTTTTGCTTAACAAGCTCCAGATTCTTGCGTAAAAGCGGAACCATAACCTTTTTAAAAAAAACGCCAACCTCACTGTCTTCTTCGGCTGCCGGGATATTTACAAGAAGAATTTTCATTCCTTATTCCCTCCCTCCAGAAAAACTTTATAGACAAAATAAAACCTCTTTAGGTAGTTTACTAAGATATACTTGGATGGATCACATCCTAATCGGTCATAAACGTGGGGGTCTTAGTCGAATATTGATAACAGTTGTCATAATTCGAAAAGATCATTTCAAAGGACAATTCACCCCGCAGCAAGCCGGACTGCGGGGTATCAAAGTAAATAACATTAGAGATTATCCATTTTAGCGTTTCAGCCACTCAAACTCAAATTTCCCGTTCATGATCCGGACAAGCGGCACATTATCGAGCTTTATCATGTGGTTACTACCGCCAAGATCCTTTCCGCTCCACTGGGCTGTTCCTCCCCATATATGTTTTACGCTGGTCATTTTCTCAAAAGCTTCAACAACCTTGTCGGTATCAAGGCTCTGAGCCGCCTCTATCCCCTGTAACAAGAGATAAATCACAACCATGTCATTAACACTGTCGAATATAAAAGGCTGACCTGCCTTCTCAACAATGGTACGAAGCTCCTTTACCTCAGGGAGCATCTTGTCGCTCCGCACATCAGGTCCGCCTTCAAAAACATCGGTGTAATATTCTGGTTTTGCCATCATCTCAATGAGGTAAGGGTCGCCGAAAATCGCAGGAGCAAATATTGGTCCGGTAAATCCCATTTCGCGGGACTGGTTAATTATACCGGCTGCCCATGGCGGAATACCGCCTACACCGTCTATCGCGTCCGGTTTTTTTGCCAGAACCTTAGTCAGTATAGGATAGAAATCTTCAGTATTGGTTTGAAAAACTTCATCAATTACGACCTCCATCCCGAGTTTTTTTGCTACTTCGATAGTATGTTTTCTGGAAACGACAGGGCCCGGATCATCCGGTGAAAGCAGAGCGACCTTCTTAACATTCGGGTATGCTCTCTTCAAGTAATCATAGACGGGAATAACATGATAATAAGTCATATTAGCGTCAAAATTATAGCGCTGTTCCGCAGGAAACTGTGTCGGATCCAGTTGTGAAGCAGCCATTCTGATAACCTTTGCTTCTTCGCAGATCTGGGCGATCGCGTGGTTATTCGGAGGGAAGATAGGTGCCATAATAAACTTTATGCCTTGCTGTAACAGCTTGTTTGCCGCGCTGATCGCACCGGGAGGGGACGATTGATCATCCTCGACAACAATTTCTATATTATATTTTTTCCCGGCCACC
>JAFGIC010000490.1 GCA_016929815.1 Deltaproteobacteria bacterium | reverse complement strand
GGGCTCAGGCAGAAAAAGGCGGATGCCCTCAAGTTTGCGGGTTCCGCCTCAAACGCCTTCCTCGCGATCGGTGAGTGCGGCGGCAAGGGCGGGAACATAATGGATGTCACGCACAGTGCATTTTTTGCGGCGTCTCAGATCTGACGCATTGATTCCCGATGTCCGGGAAATTCATATATCTAAACAAGAAATATGAAACAGATATCGAGAAAAGATTCGGAATGAGGGAGGTAAAATTATGATAAAAAAAGCGCAGACGTTGCTTTTGGTTCTTGTTGTATTCCTGTTTTTTTCAGGCACGGCCCTAGCGGGACTGACAAAGATCGGGACTGCCGCATACAACGGTAAGGAATACGGCCTGATCTACGAGGATGATCAGAATCTGATATGGCTGGACTATATTCAACCGCAGCAACCCTTCGGTGTAGGATGGTCCGGGATGATGGAATGGGCAGCAGGACTGAATACCCCCGGGATGCTGACATACAAATTCAATCCGGGCGTTAAGGTCGCATGGCTGGGCTCCTGGCGGTTGCCCCTGACCGTGGACGGCGGGCGTACATTCGGCTATGACGGCACAACCACGGCAGGCTTTAACATAACTACCAGCGAGATGGGACACCTTTTCTACAAGTCCCTGGGCAACCTGGGGTATTACGACAAAAAGGGTAATGTCCAAGAAGGCTGGGCAGGCCTGAAAAACAAAGGCCCCTTTGTTAACCTGCAGCCTGATTCTTATATGTCGGGCACGGAATATGGGATCAATCCCATACACGCATGGGATTTCAACATGTACTTCGGTTCACAGGGGAACATGTGGTTTAAGCCCAATTTCATGTGCGTAGCACTCGTGGTCTGCCCTGCAAGGGTTGAATTTTAAAATGCATCCCGGCTGTGTCCGGGGCAGTATGGTGTAAAAAGAGAGGCCATCCTAACTGGATGGCCTCTCTTTTTGTTTGCCTTCGCCGGCATCTATACCTAACATATATGGCCTTGTAAAACAGGCCCTGCCGTAAAACATCCCTATTTATTTTTATCATTCACTATAATTCAATTTTTTAGATCGCGCAGATCCTCGCCATGGGTTTTACTTCTTTGCAATCACAATTGTTCCGGCGACTGTGGTCCCTTTCAGCGCCTCCGGTGAAGTTGGCGTCCCGTTTACAATAATGCCCATGTCCGCAGGAACCGCAACGGATGAACTTGCGTCCACTGTAAGGCTTGTAATGTAGCTAGTCCCGGTTACGTTCCACACTGAGCCGTTCTTCAAGGTTACAATGGAACCGTTGCATACGGCCTGAGAAGGTGTGACCTTGACATGGCCGATTTTATAATAGGTCTCTTTTGTAACAGTCTCTCCCGGCTTTGCCTGTGTATGCTGCTGCGTCCCGGAAGAGATCACGCCGGTAATTGCGGCATTATCAAAGGTGACGCTCAGATTCTGGCCTGCTGAGAAACGGGAGTTATAGATATCTCCAACTATCGCCATGTTTGAAAAGTTTGCCTTTATGCTTGTATCGTTCACGACCGTGGGATCATTGTCGTCCTTTACAGGCGTAGTGTCGGTCGGTACAACAAACTGCTTCGCCCACATTGTATCCGAGCCGGGGGGACCTCCGCCCATGCCCGGATCATCGCTTTCCATCAGGTGAAGGATGACATTGGTCACGGATTTCAGTGTGGAATTGTCCACGTTTATTATCGGATACGCCGTGTTGTTTACATCGCTCTTAATAAGGAACACCGTTTCACCGCAGTTGAATACAGTGTTTTCCTTTATGTTAACTACTCCGTTCTGGTTCTTGTGCCACATAATGCCGAAGGTGCCGGCCTCCACAGTGGTGGCAGTATCCGCCTTGCCCGGCGTAATCTGCCCATACAAATCAGCTCCGACATTTGCCTTGGTGGATTTTCCAAAGGTAGCGCCGCATTGCCCTGCCGCCACGATCAGCGCCATATCAGGCGTCTTGAACCTTGAGCCGTAATAATAATTCAGGATCTGCTGATCGGAATATGAACCGTAACCGCTCTTGCCGGATACAACAATATCGGTATTGATAACTGTAAGACTGGCGCCCTGCCGGGTTGAATCCGTGGAAAGAGCGCCCCATTTCTCCGCCTCTACATAGGAGTTTAAATATATGGCCTTCGCCGCGCCGAGCACGTTGGTCGCACGCAGGTTTCCTGAAAGTCCGAGTATCCATGGGACCTCGTTCATCATTGATACCTTGAAGTTCATATCAGTCCCGTCTTTTGCAACAACCCTGGAATTTTTAACCAGTAGCTTTGAACTGCCGCCTGCCCAGATCGCCGTACGTATCGCTCCGGTGGTGTTGATCACGGCGTTCTCCACGGTTACATCGGCATTGTCGTAGGTTGTAATGCCCGCTCCGTAACCGGCAAAATCATCCCCTCCGTGACCGTTGAGCGTAATGTTTGCGTTTTTAATGGTATAGGTGGAATCGCCTGCGACCACTATTCCGTTGAAATAATCCCCCTGTGAATTGATCTTTACATCGGTTGCGGCCTCATCAGTAATCTCACCGCTTATAATGGCAGAAGAGACGGAATTGGCCTTGTCATATTTCCCATTGTTTATATAGGCGGCAGCGCCCAGCAGGTACGTGTTGCCCATGTTCTGCGATTTATAGCCTTCTGTGACTGCAAGGACTACATGGTCTTTATATGTCCCTGCTTTAATATTTCTCTGCACACCGGCGACCGTCATGGTAAGGGTCTTGCCTTCGGGGGCGCACAAGGTAACGCCTTCCGAAATGGTTAATCCGCCGCTGTAGGAGGATGTTTCGGAAATGGTCTGGCTTGCAAATATTGTCTTTGCCGCGCTCAGCAGGGTTTCAGCCGCATTTACGGCAACGGCCGATGCAATGAAGGCCGGTATTAATAAAACCAGGGCCGGTATATACGATAATCTTCTTCCCATAAATCTTTTCATTTCATGTCTCTCCTGTTTATATGAATTAAAAACTCTATCTCCAGTCGTTCTGCTGTCATTTTTAACCTGGATTGTATGCTAAATACCTGATAATATGTCAAGAAATAATCAACAACGGAGAGGACATCATGAAACCCGGGAGAGCCCTTTCCAGGAGAGGCTTTATCAGGAAAACAGCCGCCGGCGTCGGCGCAAGCGCCTATGAATACCGATTGTATTGAGATTTTATACTATTTCAACATCAACATGGCCGACAAGCCTACACCCGAGATCAGGGACCTGGGGCAGACCTATTTTTACCCGGATAAATGCCTAAACTGGTGGTTATAATGAAACAGACATTGAAGATAGCATCAACCCTGACGCCGGATGGAAACGAGCTTGCGCTTTACCGGCATGACCGGGATTTCTCCATAAAGGTCAACGGTGAGGACCTGATGCAAAGCCGCCGGCATGAATCGGAGCTGGAGCTGGCAAGGCTGGGATGTGCGCACCTGGTTGGGCATGATGCGCCAGAAATACTTGTCGGCGGCCTGGGCATGGGTTATACCCTGCGCCAGGCCCTTGATATGCTCGGTCCCGACGCCGGGGTGGTGGTAAGTGAACTTATGGATGCAGTGGTCCAATGGAATCGTGACTTTCTTGGAGAACTGAACGGCCACCCGCTCATGGACAAACGGGTGGAGCTTATCACGGGTGATATCCTTGACCTGATTTCATCGTCCACAGGAAGGTTTGACGCGATCCTGCTGGATATAGACAACGGTCCCGAGGCCTTGACCGATTCAGGGAACAACCGGCTTTACGGAATTGAAGGTATAAAGGCCTGTCGCCGCGCCCTTAGAGAAGACGGGTGTCTTGCAGTATGGTCTGCCGGGCCGAGTGATGAATTCGAAAAGATACTTATGCGTTGCAGCTTTAACGTGCGCCGGTTCCCTGTTCAAAGCCACAAGTGCAGCAAGTCACGGTCATGTCTTGTATGGGTCGCTTCCACAAGCGGCCAAACCATCCATAGGATTACAAGGTCACTGAGACCGGTGCAAACGATGCAGGCTTGATATTAACCGTCGCATAAATAAACTACCTCGCAGCAGAGATGCGTGGTATCACAAAAAAAAGATCCATTTCGCAGCAAAGCTGAGGGGAATTAGACCCAAAGAGATTAAATTCATTGCCGTCATTCCGTCGAAGGTCCTTCGATAATCTCAGGATCATGAGCTTGTCGAATGACCGGAATCCAGTGTTTTTAATGGCTTATGGACCCCGGCCTGCACACCGGGGCTGATCCTTTGTCTTTTCCGTATTGATATTTTGAGGTACGTCCAATATTTCGCTATTTCGCGCTCGCAGACATACTGTTTCCGCGACTTGCGGAAACATTCATCGTCAGGCCTTTTCCCGCAAGCTGTATCTACGCTGCACTCCGACGGGTAAAAGACATTGTTTTTCTTGCGAAGCGATGGAACCTTTTGGCCGGTCAAATCGACCGGGCAAAAAGTCTGCGCCTTTCTGCGTGAGTCTGTGGTTAAATATGAATAAAATCCTAACAGCGGTTTACTAACATTCATTCAGCTTTTTTGTTGATATTTTCTCTTTTTTAGTATTAAATCTCGCTGTCTTGTCATGCACAGTATTCTTTAGTGCATAATAAATGTTAACTGCATGGGACGCCTGTTCCTGTCGCACTTCCATTTGCTTCCTGTCTTTTAACTCTGCAATAAAAAGGAAAAGGCTTTCCCCAGCTATATATACGATTTTTCTATAGTCTCATTAGATGCAGCCATTGGTCTGAAAACGGTATCAAAGGTGTTGCAGGATCAGGACCTCTAGTTTCTCAGAATCTTATGGACCCCCAAACCTTGTCGATGTGAGAACAACGATGATTTATACTCATTGTTTACCAAGCAAAACCACCAAAAAGGCGAAAAGCCCTATGGATTTCTGACTTTTTGGCATGGTTTATGCTTTTATAGATAACACCACAATTAACGTTATTATCTGGACGGAACCGTCCAGATAATATCTTGTTCGCGCCGCTGCGCGGCGCGAATGCGCGAGATGAACGATGCATTTATTAAATGAAGAAACTATAAATGAATTGCCAATCCATGATTCTGATTTATTAAAATTGAGTATCTCTCAAAACTATAATGGAGCGGCAGAGCTAAGATTATCAATCGGCTTTTATAAAGACGAAATTGATTTATTGACCAAGCCTCTTAAATCTTTGCTGACTGATGGTAATCAAGCAGACATTTTGTTTCGCAATTGCTATTGGGTAAACATGGAGGCTTTTTTTAACATCACACGTCGAGATGAATTTGATTATATGGAATACCTGAGGAATACTCCTCAATTAAAGCACTATGCAGCAGGCCTGGCAAAGAACCATATGCGTATCAAATTCATAAGTGGATCAACTCTTGAGTGCATATTTGAAGAGGTAGCAATAGTACAATGTAACCGGTGATTTGAAATTAATTAAAAGCCTTACAAACAAAAAAATATAACCTTCCAGTCCAGGCGACAGCCAGGGCCGGGCGCGTTTGAAAAATTGATCCAAATTGAAAATCATCAAACACTTAAACGGTCAGTGGAAGCCCTGGCTGCTCCTGACCGGATCGTTCGACCAAATTATGAATAACGTGGGAGTTTACTGTGAATCCTATAGTTCAACTAGCGGCAACTGCACTTCCTGGAGATAAGAAATTCATTCTATTCGCAGGTGCTGGAGTGTCAAAGGACGCTGGTATTCCGACCGCATGGGATTTAATGCTTAAAACTGCTGTACTTCTGTATGCATCTGAAAATGAAGAAGTAGAAACAGGTGTAAACCTTGAAGAGTGGTTCATGGCGAGCCAGTATGCGAAAATGACCTACGCCGAGCTCATTGCTCAAATCTATCCCAATTATCCAGACCAGCAACGATTCCTGAAGGAATACTTGACTGAAAACGCAACTGGAGAAGGGCATCTTCTCGTAGCAGAACTCGCTCGTCGCGGTATTATTCGAGCAATTGTAACAACGAATTTCGACCATTATTTGGAAAAAGCCTTACAGGAAAAAGGATTAGAAGTACAGGTAATCTCTAACGATGAGGATCTTCAACATTCTGAGCCTCTTATCCACTGTAAGGTCATTCGTGTGTATAAGCCACATGGTACTCTTGGTCGGGGAGCCCTAAAGAATACCCCAAAAGATTTAGAGTCATTGTCGCCTATTATGGAGAAAGAACTCGTGCAAGTTCTGAGTGAACACGGCGTCATCATACTTGGTTATGCCGGTTGCGATAAAGGAATCCAACGCGTTCTGGACCAAAGGAACTCGAATTATTATCCTCTATTTTGGGTTAACCCAAGCATGCCGGATGGAGATGCAAAGGCAATCATTGATCGAAAGGGATATACATATATTGAATGTAAAGGGGCGAGCCAATTCATCCGTGACTATTTGAAGCTAGTTGACCGCTTGGAAGCCTTGGCACCGAAGACGGGCAAGGGCCCCACTGTTCCGGACTTACAGCATGAGATAAGGGTCGCACAACAGCCCATCAGTCCTATCTACCGTGAATTCCTCGTTAATTTTCTGTCAGATATTTTGGGAATGAAACCTGATTTTGCTAAGTATTCGGAGTACGATGAGGCTATTGTAGATCAGATCGTGCGTGGTCTTCCGCTCAGTTATCGATTTACTGAAGCTGCTCTAATTGCGGTAAAGGCTGAAAATGCTGATGCCTTGAAAACGATGTACCGTTTCTTCGGCGATATTTTGAAACTTTATGACGTACCAGAAGGTTTCAATGGAAGCTATCGTCGCACTGACTTCGATGTTTTCAAATTCTTGGGATATGAAATGTTTGTCTGTCTGATAGCTGCCATTATCCATTACGATCAATGGGCGTTGCTCGGCGAACTTTTGGAGGAAGAACTGTTTGTAGAGAAGATGCATGATAGCCGATACCAATCCTTTGTTAGGGTGAGCAGTTATGCCGGAAGTTTAGATGAAATACGAAATAAACGATTGAACTTAAACCGCATAT
>JAFGIC010000489.1 GCA_016929815.1 Deltaproteobacteria bacterium | reverse complement strand
TATTATACAACCCGCCAGGAGTGTCGATTACAGGATAATGAAATACTCCGAAGGGGAGAGATATCTGCGTGATGAACCTTCATCCATGGGCGATGATTACGGACAGTCTGGAGTGATTTACGGAAGGTCCGGAAAAGAATCAGCGGGGGTGCCGGCCCTCGGAAAGAACATTGACATATATATCTGATGCGAATCCTGACATTGTTGTTTCAAAACATGTCTTCTTCCTGCGTCTGTCTCTTTTCCAGAAATCTTCTCTGGCATGAATAGATAAAATTCCTTATTTCATTTTCTTCCTGCCTGCCGCAGTCAATGAAATCGAATGCATAATTGTAATGGTGAGTTTCCAGGACCTTGTTGATCCGTTTTAATTGCGCTTTCTTGATATTGATTATGTGCGTCTTGCCGTCTTCCCTGCAGACAACAGCGAGGGATTTTTCAGCGCCCTGAAAAAATATCCTTTCATCATGAAAGGCGGCGGGATTAGTTGTGAGCACTCCCCCCTCACTGATATTGATCACACTGAATTCAAATTTCCCCAATTCATCATTGATAATAATTTTGGTGCCCAGGGGCGGAGATATCCGGAAGAACCTCCTTCTCTGTATCCTGTTGATTGCCTTCGGCATAAGGATATATATATTCCGTGGTGTGATGTCTTCAACTGTTGATCTGAAATTGTAATGTATCTTTTTTTTGTCGATGAATTCTATATTCGCCTTTTTCTCGTGGGCGAAAAGCATGTCCAGATGCGCGCCCGCAGGGAAATCAAGCATCAGACAGGGGTTTCCGTTAACCTTCTTGATTCCGAGGAGGATTGAAAGACCTTCGTTATTGCTGCCTGCAATATTCAGCTTAAGGGCGATCCTCTCCCTTTTGAGCATATCTATCAGACCAAGCATCCTTTCGCCTGTAATTATTTCAGGGTCTTCCATAGTAATGTATCTGGTGTTCGACCTCCGTTTTTTCACGCAGAAAAAAGGTTATAATCATGTAAATAAAGGGTAAAATGCAATGTTTATGCCATGACAGGTTAATGTTGTAAATTTTACCACAATTGCCCTCTTTAGATAAGCGGTCAAGCTCAATGAGTCCTGCGGGGCAGGTATATAAAGCCGTATTCATCAGATTTGTATGTTCTTTGCCGGTTTCCCGGGGAGCACGGTAAATGATTTAACCTGTGGGGGATACAAGGAACCCGGTTATATAGTCGATGCGGTTGACAACGGATCAAGGATAGTGCGGTAGATTTAACAAAACCTGAAGGTTAGTGCTCAGGTTTCAGAAGAAATGCTCCTTCTATTTCTTTTTCTATGGATTGCATATACTTTACCCTTAAACTTACAGGACGGATATGGTGGATTCCCGATATTGGAGTATTGACGTATCGACTGTGAGTAAAAGCATGCCTTCAGTACGGGCCTGTGCCAATAGTATACGGTCAAAAGGATCTTTGTGAAGCAAAGGCAATGTTTCTACCTTCAATGCATGCTCGGCAGTAATTGGAAGCTCAGTGTATCCGTGCGCTATAAGCATCTTTCTCAACCGGACAGGGTCCACCTTGAAATCATCACGCCCAAGCCTGCGTTTTATTACGATTTCCCATATGCTTGCTGAACTGAAAAATAGCGAATTATCGGGCGTCATAAGGAGTTTTCCGGCTGATTCGGAGAGTTTTTCCGGCTGCCCCGCTGCCCATAATAGGATATGGGTGTCGAGAAGGAGTTTCATGCCGGCCTTCCTTCGAAATCCCGGATGATCTCCGTAGCCCCGAGGGAATCGAAATCATCCGGCACAGAAATCTCACCGGACATGAATCCTAACTTTTCAGCTTCTTTCAATTCACCTTCGGTCAGGGGCATGACTTTGACCATAGGCTTTCCTGCCTTGGCAATGATAAAGACATTGCCTTTGGCCGCATCATCGACTAGGCGTGAAAGGTGTGTCTTTGCTTCATGGATATTGATAGTTTGCATAGAATGCCTCATCGGACTTAGTTTAATGAACTTAGTCTATGCAAGGGGGTAGGGATTGTCAAGTGTAATATTGATTGTAATTTTATAAGGAATGCATATTATTTTTTTCTTAAAAATATCCAGTATTTCGAATTGATTTTAAAGACATTTTCGACGGCCCGCTTGCGACAAATGTGTTTTAAAAAACCATAACCGAAAGGCGGTTGTATGAATTTTATAAAAATTTCAGAGGCGGTGAATGGGATTTTCGAACCTTGTCTTAAACCGCAAGAAAAGGGAAGGCTAACTTATTAATGTCTTCATGTTTTTCGGCCTGTCGCGAGTGAGTCCCTATAAAATGTCGAAAGCGCGTTTTCGACATTTTATGGGGACACATAACCAAAAGAAATATTTAGGCAAAGTGTAATTGCACAAAATCTATTTCTTAAAAACGCAATGTTTTAGGCTGTTTACATAAAATAAAATTATCAGAAAGGAAACTTCAAAAATCCTTTTGGTAATGTTTCCAGTTCTCAGAATTTCTGTTCAAGGCAATTTAAATATTTTTATGCTGCTGTTTTACCATACTCAAGAATTTCCCTAATAAAGGAACTTCTATCTTCTGCCTCCAACTCCTCTGAGGTATAACCTAGTGCTTGGATAGGTTCCATGATTCTTGCGGAGGCTATTCCTAAGAGTTCAAGCCGTTCTCGAAGGTTTTTATCCGCAAAATCAGGAGATATGACGATCAAATCAATATCACTACCCTCTCTTGCCTGGCCATAGGCATAGGAACCATAAAGAACAACCTTTTCAGTTTTTATTCCAAGGGCGGCTAAGGAATTTTTATACTTGCTTATAATTTCATTAATCTGGTGTCTTTTTTTAACCATGCAATAACCTCGTGGGTGCTGTTTAAATAATCTCTGGCCACCTGCTCAGGGTAAGAGGATATCAATTTTGATAAATCTTCAGGATATCTGGTAACGATGCTTGCATTATTTATTTTGCCTATGAAATCCATCAAATGTTCAGGCAGTATGATTTTTGCTGTTTGAATCAGATAAATCAGATCATGAGTTTTGTTTGGAAGTTTGCCTGTACCTTCCTGGACTATGGCTTTTAAAATCTTCTCAATTGCCAAATGGCACATAAATATGACGTAAATAAACCTTCCCGTCTGAAGCATATGCGCTGCTGTCTGAGCATCATAATCGGAGGACTCTATCCAATTTTTTGTTTCTTTAAACATGGAGGCCTGACCTCTCAACATGAAACAACATTAAAAGAAAGAGTGTTATTTGATTTATTTATTATTAAACAGAAAGAATTATAGTCAGTATAAATTGCAATTACAACATATTTTTTTAGACAAACACAACCTTATGCGACAGTTAATTTTTCTGTTTTCCTTGCTTTCTACTCCATCTATGGGGAGTGGATGTATTGGGTTGTGGCCGCAGGTTCATATAAACCTTCCACCCCTGTGCTTCCGGTTTCAGGATATTTTTTTAACAGTAAATTCCAGGTGTCTCAATACGCATTTGATCTCCCCATAGGAGATATCATCTCCAAGGGCGGCCTTGGCAGTCGAAAGTCTTGTGTCTGGGGCATCCTTGAAATAATCGGATATGCGTGCGATCTTATCCGCGGAGACGACCTTCTTCACATCCAACTGACCTGTCCCCACAAAGAACGACAGGTGTTCTTCTATGGTACCTGTCTTTAGCTTTCTTATCTCGGCAATCTCTGCAATGGTTTTTCCGGAAAGAAAAAGTTCCAGGCTCAATGTTTTGGTATCGTCTTTCGCGGCTGATCCGGATACTACTTTAACCGGCTGTTCAAGGGGCATAACGATGTTTTTCTCTTTGCAGAAGGAGGTTATCATCTCCAAAAGCTCCTGCCCGAATCTCTGCATCTTCTTTTTGCCCATTCCTTTGATGCCCATCAAGGCACCTGTAGTGGCCGGCAGATCATCCGCGATCCCGAGGAGGGTGCGTCTGGGCAGGATCATGTGTCCCGGGAGATTAAGTGCCTCGGCCTTAACGTCCCGCCATGATTTAAGACTTTTGAGGAATTCAGGGTGTTTTGAGGCAGTGTATTCCGGCGCAGATTTCATGGGTTTTTGATCCCTCGGGGCCTCTATGGCGGCACTGGACCTCGCATTCAGATAGGCTGCCGCGCTGAACCCCTTCTCACACGCGGACAGACACGCGGCCTTTATTGATAATTCCGACCTCAGGCGTTTCAGTGCCTCCTGAAGGGACTTGCGGACCTCCTTGTTATCGGTCTCAATCTCCAGCTCTGTTAGTGTCTGCAATGCAGCGGCCGTCCTGGGGCCAAAATATGCGCATGCCTTCACGATGCGCTCCTGAAGGAGTTGATGGCCTTCAACATCCGGATTTTCCGAGATATGGCGAAGGACCTCTCTTTGGAATTTGATGGAGACCTCTGCCAGTTCGGTTTTCAAGACATGATCCGTCTGCTCAAGGATCTTTATCACCGACGAATCGATACTCGATTGATATCTCCCCACAAGTGTCAGCATAACCCCCATCTGACGTTTAAGGGAGGAAAAATCAAAGAGATCGAGGGCCAGTGTCTTCTGATAGGCGTTTTTCATGGCCCGCAGCTTATCCATATCAGGGGGATTTTCCTCCATCCGGCGTGTAAAGCGGCTTATGACCTGATCGCTTTTCATGGCCTGGCGGCCCAGGGGCGAGCTCAATACCAGTCCTTCCAGTCTCGTGCATCTGGACAGGGCCACATAGACCTGGCCGTGGGCAAAGGCCGCACGCGCGTCGATGATCGCCTTATCAAAGGTGAGCCCCTGGCTTTTATGGATCGTGATGGCCCAGGCGGTCTTGAGCGGGTGCTGGGTGAAGGTCCCGATTACTGTCTCCTTTATCTCCTTTGTCTCATCGTCCAGGGCATAGCGGCAGTTCTGCCATTCCGCCTTGCCGACAGCGATGGGCGAGTCATCGCCCGGGCATCGCACATAGACAAGGTCTTCCGTCATCCTGGTTACAGTCCCGATCCTGCCGTTATAATAGAGTTTAAGGGGTGAGATGTCGTTTTTAACAAACATCACCTGCGCCCCGACCTTCAGCTCCAGTTCAACATCGGTCGGATAGGAGAGCTCCGGATATTCGCCGGTTACCTCGGCCTTGAATATCCTGGCCTTTCCCTTCAGGGCCTTCAGTTTCGAGATATTTATCTCCTGCGACTGACGATTGTGGGTAGTCAATGTGATGTAGCCTTCGGAGTCGGGGGGCGAAAATCCGGGCATATGCCTGCGGTTCAGCTCCCTGAGGGTCTCGTCATCCAGTTGATTGTCCCGCACGCGGTTCAAGAGGCGGATAAAGGCCTGGTCCTGCTGCCTGTATATCCTTTTCAATTCAATGCATACAAACTCGGTCTGCTGCAATGCCCTACTCGAAAAGAAGAATGGCGAATCATAATAGGGCCTCAGGATTTCCCAGTCCTCTTCCTTGACCACCGGCGCCAGCTGCTGAAGGTCGCCGATCATTAGCAACTGGACCCCTCCGAAGGGCCTCTCCCGGTCCCGGAAGCGGCGCAGCACCGTATCCACTGCATCCAGAAGATCCGCCCTCACCATGCTGATTTCATCTATTACCAGGAGGTCCAGGCTTTTGATGATGTTGATCTTTTCACGGCTGAATCTCTGGAGCCTTGAGGCCGCTGCCCTGGCCTCATCCCCCTCAGCCGGGGAAGGCCGCTCTGCGTCAAAGG
>JAFGIC010000488.1 GCA_016929815.1 Deltaproteobacteria bacterium | reverse complement strand
TGCCTGTGCGATGCCTCCCTTGAAACTGAGTCTCAATGCCTTAGATATCCCTGCAAAGGCCGGTGCCAGTGCGGAGGCTGTAACAGCAACCAGAAACTGCCTTCTCCCTAAAAAATAATTAATAAGCCTCATGATTTTCTTCCGTAAAATAGATCCCCATCGGTTAAAAATAATCTATCCGGCAAGAAGATGCCTGAATTGATATTTAAATCACAAAACCTATTTAACCGCTGCACCCTCAATACCCTTGCGGACATCAGTCACCAACAGGTTCAACATTATTTTGTCCCCTTCAATCGTTCCGATAAAATGGAACAGCGACTGTGTTGTTCTGGTGTAAAAGCTGACCTCTTTTCCATTCACGGTCCCATCAAAGAATTGAGAACTGTCCCTTAAAGGATTGCTTATCATTGCCATCTGGCCTGTTAATGTGTCCCCCTCGGTCTTGAGGAAAAATATATTCTCCATTATTCCTCCCGGCGAGTATACAGGGACCAGGTACGCACCGTCTATTTCAGTATCCTTGGAGGTTTTAATCTTTGTTCCGTCATCAAGAGGTATTGTCTCATGCGTGGTCAGGGTCATTGACAGCTTTCCATCACCTGCCGTTCCCTCAAGGTTGAATTCGGTCTTGCCGACCATGACGGAAAAACTGAAGCTGTTCCCCTTTGCCTTCCCGTCATAGATTTCGAATATTCTGGATGGGTCGGAGGGGTCGGTTATGGTTCCCGTGACCTCAGAGCCGTTGCAGGACAGGATGAAGGTGCTGTCTTTCGTTCCTCCCGGCATAGGCAGGGGGACCTTGAAGGTCCCGTTTATGTCTGCAGATGTTCCTGTCAACTCTATGGTTTCTGATGCGCTAGCGCCTGGAGGGGCGCCTGCCTGGCCTCCAGGCGGTGCTTGAATCGGTTCCTGGGCTGTTGCTGCAGCGGCTGACGCCGTCAAACTAATTTTGTAGTATTGTCCGTTACCGACCATAAAGGCAGGCGCGATTACGTATAAAATTATCGGCATTATAATATGGGTCTTCATTATCATATACTCCCCCTTAAACTAATTTCACGAATGCTGTAACATCTTTTAAGTACCGGCGGTGTTATAATGTTCACCGCCGGCCTCATGATATTCATAGTCAGGGTTAGAACTTCACTGAAAGCACGCCGCCGTATGTCCTTGGTGGTCCTATAATGAAGTCCATCATCATCCAGCTCCTCTTCACAGCATAGTCCTCAAGATTCTTTACATATCCTGTGAGGGTCCATTTCCCGTCAGGATGGGCATATATCGCTGAAATATTGCTTATATGGTGAGCCTCCTGCGTGTTCATCGCAGTTGAATCCGTAACTACAACCTGACCGCCCATGTAGCCTATGCTCTTGCTTGCCCATTGAAGTATGTATGATGACTGATAACGTGCATCAAGGCGAAACGTAAGTGTGCCGTTGTTCCATAACATAAAATTGTGGCTGTAGGCCGCGTTTATGGTCCAGCTGGGAGACAGGGTCATCGGCTGTCCGCTGTAATCCGCATCAGGTATTCCAAGACTGTTTGTTATATCCATATAATCAAAAGCAAGCTTCGTGAATTCCGATTTCAGGTATGAGACCGATAAATCCAGCTTGTCTTTATCGGTTATAATCGTATTTGCCTGTAGATCAACGCCATACACCTTGGAATCCCCGACATTCTTTGAGTTATCATCCGGTTGGGGACTCATGGTAACGGGGTGCAGTGACATCACCATGCTGTCGGCAAGGTAGTTCTTGTAGTTATAATAATATGCAGCGCCGTTTATCTGGAGTTTATTATCCATAAAACGGTTTTTGGAGCCTATGGTATAGGAAGTAAGCTTTTCCGGCGGGAACGGCTCTCCTGATGTTCTGTAATCCATCCCCCTGGTGCGATAGCTGGTCGACCAGTCCATATAAAGCATTGAATCTGCTCCGACATCATACTCCGCGCCTACCTTGTAATCCTTTTTGCCTTTGTATGACATGTGGACTTCCTGGACTGAAATCCCGAAAGGGGGCCTTGCATCCGGATATTCCGTGTTTATCGAGTCATTGTCCTCCCATGTCACGCGCATGCCGCCGGTTGCCCGGAATTTATCGTTAATAGGATACGTAATATTTCCGTACAGTGCCTTTGAGGTCTGCAGGTTAAACCTGTTCCCCCAACTTCCGTTATCCCCGGTATTGGCGGATTCATCATTTGACTTGTACCAGTTGAACCCGGCTATCCATTTTATATAAAAATCCTGGGATGATGCCATGCGTAATTCAGCCCCCTTTTCATATCCGCTGCCTGTGATTGTCGATGTTACCGTGGATGGTCCCATCTGCATTATGGACGTAGCGCTAAAAGTCCGCTTCATATAATTCGGGACAACCGTTAAAGATGCTAAACCAATATCCAGATTTAGGTTCGCGTAAATCCTTTTCTGGCTCTGGAACCTCGGGGGGCCTGAGCTATCCGAAGAAGAGGTCCATGGATTGTCAACATCACCCTGGTCTTCAAAGGCAGCAACACCGGCCCATCCTTTTCCTCCGGTCTTCGATATTTCTCCCGAGATTATTAAAGAGAAATTATCGCCGGGCTTGAATAATGTCCTGATACGCGCCGATTTCATATCTTCATCATCCGCGCCGTTGGTCAGGTACCCGTCTCGAACCGTTGTGGAAAAGGCCGCCCGCACCGCTAGAGTGTCGCTAATAGGCGCATTCATTGAACCATCCGTGCTCAGCAGGTTATAATTACCGTATTCCAGCGTGCCGGAGGCCTCATACTTGTCGGTCTTTGGCGAGGCACTGACAATGTTTACGATGCCGCCGGGAGATGCTGTGGCATACAGGGTGCTTTGCGGACCAAACAGGACCTCCACGCGTTCGACATCATAAAGTCCCGATCCGCTGTCATTTCGGTTAGTATATACGCCATCCTTGTTTATAGCTACTGTAGGCGTAGAAACCTGCACGTTATTAAACATTGGATTATCATTGCTGACTCCCCGTATTGTAACCCTCAATCCGTCCGTAGCCTTGTTGATTAAAACACTTGAGACATTTGAAAGGATCTCGTCAATATCATTCCGGCCGAGTTCCTTGATCTCATCGCCTGAAACAACCTCCATGGCGATGGCTACTTTTTGCTGATTTTCCTCGCGTTTCTGGGCTGTTACGGTTATTTCCTCCAATGTGAATTCATCAGTGCTTAAATCCTGGGCGCATATCATGGGGATATCGCCAAAGAGAAGCGGTATTGAAAAAATTAATAAAACAATTTTTACGCATCTTAACATTGATCCTTCCTCCTTAAAACCTTTTTATAATTTCACCGGTTCACCCGGTGTCCCCCTCCAAGGAAAAAGCAAATCACATTCCTTGCGCCTCACTCTTCAAGACATGCCTTTTATACTTCGC
>JAFGIC010000059.1 GCA_016929815.1 Deltaproteobacteria bacterium | reverse complement strand
TTGCCGGAATATGTTGAGAAAAAGGCGGCCTCGGGTCCCAGCACGACCGAGGGCGGCGGGGTGCCTGAGCTTGCCCATAGAGACGACCGCGCTGTGGTTGAAAATTCCGTGTGCGCATACTGGACCGCGGGCATGCTTTTGAACTGGATGGGCGACCAGGGCTGGCTGCAGAGATTCGGCTGGGATATCATGGCAGAGCCGCCCGGATATCCTCAGTACGTAATACCCTCTTATCCCACGAGGCCGGCTTTGTTTGACAAATTCCCCTATTTCGAAAAGGTCCCGTTCCTGAAGGGCAAACGGGCGAATTGCCACGGCATGGAGGGCGATCTTATTATCTCCAGGGCCTATGTATATGAAAAATACAAAAAGGACAATGAGTATTTTGCAGAGCTCATCTGGTGGTGCGAGACCCTGGATGGTTATCTTATCGAGGAAGGCTTTGCCACGGTGAAACTGCCTAAAAAGGCCTAGTGTTAATATGAGGTCCCGCCTATTGCAGGTGGGATCTCTTATGAAGCTTTAATTGTTATGCAGGAATGTAGCCCCATCGGGGCGACATATTAATAGCACAACAATCGTAAAATTATTTTTTCAGCTCCAGAGGAGCGGCATAAAAAAATCGATGTATATCAGAAAAATATATTAATATATCGCTCCTCCGGAGCTATAATTATTTCGCCCTGATGGCGCTATTAACATGTCGCTGCTCTGCAGCTAAAGCCCAAGCTAAGAGTTTCTTTCTTGATCAGGCCGTCCGCCGTTCAGATCAGAAACAGGGCTTTTATGAAAAAATATCATCTCTCAAATAAGAGGGAGAAAATCAAAATATCATTAATTGGAGGTATATCAATGAATAGATTTCATAAGAAGTTTTTTTCTTTTATTATCGCGGCCGCAATAGTGCCTATGTCTTTCACCTTTGTTTATGCACAGCAGGCAGGTTCGGCAAAGATAGAAGGATCATACCAGGCTGTCCTGAAGTTTCCAAAGGCCTCGCCCACGGCCATCCTTACCTTCTGTCCGGGCAGCGGCGATGTTCCCTTTACCGGCAACTGGACGGAAAATGATGGGGAGAAGTATGTGAATGAGATGACTAAGCAGAAGATCAACGGCATTGAATTATCCTTTACGATACAGGCCGGACCCGGGATATGGGAGTTTGTCTGTACCATTGACGGCAAGACCATAAAGGGGACTGTTACCGGCGATGGGGCCACCTCTCCCTTCGAGGGATCAAGGGTGACATTAAAAAAGGACTGTTGTTCAAAGTAGACAGCAGGAGAATGAATCCGATGGATTCGGCATGGAGGGAATAAGGTGATGGCTGTTAGTTCTCTTCTTCCTTTAGCCCTGCTGCATCTTTTTGCAGATAGCAATTCGGCCATGGCGGAACCCCGACAGGGTCAACCTCAGATGGGTCAGCCTCAAAGGGGGTCTTCATCGAGCCAGGGCCTGGGATCATATTCACTGCCCGCGGGCACGATCAAGGAAGAGGATATACCCTCTATAAAGGATGTATTAAAGCAGGCACTGGATAAGATGACTGAGTCGATGAGTACATCAGGGAAAATGGCGGACTATCAGACAATCAGGTCAGGCATCATTGCATTTCAGGATTGGCTGAAGAAACAGGGATGCATCAGCGATGCATCCACGTGTGCCGATCAATAAAAAGCTTTGGCCCTATCATGTGGAACAGAGTTGATAGTGAAAAAAAGTCTCATTCGAGTATGAAATCTCCGGAAGAGGGTATTCCGGATATGCAGGGCAATTGTTAATTGTGGTAATATCTTTTGGAGCATACCTGATGAAAGGGGTCTTGAATTGACTCATCTCATCTACAAACATGAGTCAAATAAAGACCCCATTCATGACCCCATTCGCTAACCTTTGCTATTCCTTACTTTCAAAAGTTATTTGCTTTCTTATGTATGTGCCGTAGTCCCCGAACTTTAATGAGTCCGTAAAGGAGCATTATCTCCTCTTTCCATATATCCTGATCCGGTGTTTCAAGGATCAACGGAATATTGTCAAAGCGCGGGTCGTTCATGATGAATCTGAATGGTTCAAGCCCCAGGGCGCCTTTACCGATGCTCTCATGCCTGTCCACCCGGCTACCTAAACCCTTTTTTGAATCGTTTAAATGCATGGCCTTCAGGTATTTGATCCCTACAACCCTGTCGAAGATCCGGAGGGTGTTTTCAAAGGCCGCTCCCGTCTTGATATCATATCCGGCAGCATAGACATGACAGGTGTCCAGGCAAACCCCTATGCGACTCTTGTCCCTGACATTTGAGATGATCCGGGCCAGGTGTTCAAACTTGTGTCCCATATTGGTTCCCTGTCCGGCGGTATTTTCAATTACTGCAGTGACGCCGGCTGTCCTGTCCAGGGCCATGTTGATGGATTCGCTGATCCTGTCCAGGCAGAGGTCAGGATCTATCTTATCAAGGTGACTTCCGGGGTGGAAGTTCAGGTATTGAAGGCCGAGCTGTTCGCATCGGCGCATTTCATCAAAAAATGCATCTCGTGATCTTTTAAGTGCCTCTTTTTCCGGGTGACCGAGATTGATCAGGTAGCTGTCATGGGGGAGTATGTGTCCGGGATCATAACCCATGTTCCGGCAGTTTTCCTTGAACCTTGTGAGGTTTTGTTCGGTCAGGGGCCTTGACCTCCATTGTCTCTGGTTGCTTGTGAACAGGGCAAAGGCCTTTGCGCCGATCCTTCCTGCGTTTTCAGGGGCGTTTTCAACTCCGCCTGCAGTGCTGACATGGGCGCCGATATATTTCATATTTCACCTTTGATTATTACAGGGATTTTATCTTTTAAGATTTACGTATTCTGATCTTCCAGTATAGACAAACATGACCCTTTTAGAAAAGAAAATTGTCACCTGCGATTTGTGATATTCAGCAGGCGCCTGAAATTATTACTAAGGCTGATCCCTTGAATTTTCTGAATTGATATTTTGATATATCCCCTATTTCTCTTTTATAAATAAGAAGAAAATTGAAGAAACCGTAAAGGCTTG
>JAFGIC010000058.1 GCA_016929815.1 Deltaproteobacteria bacterium | reverse complement strand
TAGTCCATAAATTCGGCAGAAAGGGTGTGGATGACTTTGATGCCTTTATTAAAGAAATTGATTCACAGCCGACCAGGACCGTGGGAGAACTTTTTGTCTTTGTGGATGAATGTCATCGCACCCAGAGCGGCAAACTGAACAGGGTCATGAAGGCAATAATGAAGAACGCGGTTTTTATGGGCTTCACAGGGACCCCGTTGCTTAGAGAAGACAGGCAGACAACTTTTGAAGTCTTTGGAGGCTATATACACACCTATAAATTCAATGAGGCCGTGGAAGACGAGGTAGTCCTTGACCTGGTCTATGAGGCAAGGGATATAGACCAGCGGCTGGGATCTATTGACAAGATAGACACATGGTTTGAGACCAAGACTAAAGCGTTGAACGACTGGCAGAAGGATGAACTGAAGAAAAAATGGGGCACCATGCAGAAGGTCCTCAGTTCGAAATCACGCATGGAACGGGTTGTGAGCGATGTGGTCTTTGACTTCAGCGTCAAGCCCCGTCTGTCCAGCGAACGAGGCAATGCAATGCTGGTCTCCTCCAGCATCTATGACGCATGCAAATATTATTCACTGTTTCAGGAGACCCCCCTCAGAGGCAAGTGTGCAGTAGTTACCTCCTATAATCCCCAGACCAGGGATATAACACTGGAGGATACGGGTGCCAATACGGATACTGAAAAGCAATTTATTTACGATACATATGCTGAATTGCTCAAAGAGATCGATGCCAGGCGGGGCATGACCAGGACAGAGACCTATGAGGATGATGCAAAAAGGTTATTTGCAAAAGAACCGGTTAATATGAGGCTGATTATTGTAGTGGATAAGCTTCTGACAGGTTTTGATGCCCCGCCATGCACCTATCTCTATATCGATAAGAGCATGCGGGACCATGGGCTTTTTCAGGCCATCTGCCGCACAAACAGGCTGGACGGCGATGATAAGGAGTTCGGCTATATTGTTGACTACAAAGACCTGTTCAGGAAGGTAGAGAATGCCATATCGGTATATACCTCCGAACTGGACAACAGCTCCGGCGGTTCTGATCCTGATGTGCTTCTCTATGATCGTTTGAATAAAGGCAGGGAGCGGCTTGACAGCGCTATTGAGGCCCTTGACCTCTTATGCGAACCAGTTGAGCCTCCAAAGGGTGAACTGGAGCATATACATTATTTCTGCGGGAACACGGAGATTCAAACAGACTTACAGGAAAGGGAGCCCCAGCGGGCTGCATTGTATAAGGCAACAGCAACCCTAGTCCGTTCCTATGCAAACATCTCGGATGAACTGGATACATCCGGTTACAATGAAAAGGATATCTCCAGGATCAAAGAGAAGATAACCCATTATCTGAACCTCAGGGAGATCATCCGCAATGCAAGTGGAGAATCCCTTGACCTTAAGACCTATGAAGCGGATATGCGACATCTGATAGACACATACATCGAGGCAGATGAACCAAGGAAGATATCTCCATTCGATGATATGCCCCTTATAGACCTGATCGTTAAAACCGGTATTGCTAACGCCATTGCAAGTCAGCTTGGCGGATTAAGGGGAAATAAGGATGCCATTTCTGAGTCCATTGAGAATAATATCCGCAGCAAGATAATTAAAGAGCATCTTAACGACCCTGCCTTTTATGAAAAGATGTCTGCCCTGTTGGACGAAATTATAGCCCTGAGAAAGGAAAAGGCGATTGAGTATGAAGAATACCTCAAACGCATTGCAGAGCTTGCAAAAAATATTGCTGCCGGATTGGCGGACGACACGCCCAAAGATCTGGATACGCCGGGGAAAAGGGCAATTTATAATCAACTTAAAATTGAAGTGGACACAAAAGGTCTGGCGGGTGTATGTGAGTCACCATCCGAATGGGAATCCCCAAGCGATCCGACACTTCATCTGGCATTAAAAATTGATGAAACAATAAAACAGGTCAAACATGACAGCTGGCGCGGTGTTGAAACGAGGGAAAGGTCAATCAAACAGGCGCTGTTTGGAGTATTAGGCAAAACCGATATAGTAGAGCAATTGTTCCTAATAATTAAAGCCCATAGGGAATATTGATAATGAGGCAGATTAAACTTGGAGATATTACTGTTGACGTCGTTTTTAAGGATATCAAAAATATCCATCTAAGCGTACATCCGCCAAACGGAAGGGTAAGCATTTCAGCCCCACACCGTATGAAGCTTGATACCTTAAGAATATTTACAGTATCCAAACTTGGTTGGATCAGTAAGCAGCAAAAAAAATTCCGGGAGCAGGAACGGGAAACACGAAGGGAATACCTGGAGAGAGAAAGCCACTATATCTGGGGAAAGCGATATTTACTCTCAATATCCGAACAGTCACAAAAGTGGTCGGTTGAATTACGGCATAGACGGATGATACTGCGTGTGCGACCCGGAACAGACGAAAATAAGAGGCGGTCTTTCATTGAGGAGTGGTATCGAAGCCAAATCAAACAGGAAGCCCGTTTGCTGATTGCAAAATGGGAAGAACTTATGAAGGTCAAGGTTTCCCGATTTTTTGTGCAGCACATGAAGACCAAATGGGGAAGTTGCAACTATGATTCTTCCAGCATACGTTTAAACACCGATCTAGCTAAAAAGCCAAAGGAGTGCCTGGAATATATTATTGTGCATGAAATGACGCATTTACTTGAACCAACGCACAATACAAGGTTCACGGCATTGATGGAACACTTCATGCCGAAATGGCAATTCTATCGGAGCCAGTTAAATCGTTTGCCGGTCAGCCATGAGAATTGGATCTATTGAGAATTCATTTCGTTATAGAAAATGATATGTGTTAAGAATATGTCCTTAGGTAAATAACTATGTCAATATGATCTCTTTATTTCATAAACAATATTCAACTGAATATTTCAGGATTAAATATGGATATAGAATTAATTGGCCGATAATTGGCCGAATTGGCAGGTTAGTTACTCAACTGCCAAAAAAATATTAAGAGGTTATTATGAAAAAAATTATTTTAATTTCATTTCTTATGTGCCTTTTTTCATTTTGTCTTACCTTAACCGGCTGTGGAGAAAAATGGTCCGAGATTGAAAACGGCGCCATCAGGCTCGTTACAAACGAGGGAGGACAGACCCTTGGATACTCAACAACATCAGGTATCGGCCTTATAACTGCTCATGGGTTCGCATTTAAGGACCTAAACAAAAACGGAAAGCTTGATGTATATGAGGACTGGCGCAGGACCACGGACGACAGGGCAAAGGACCTCGCGTCAAAGATGTCCATCGAAGAGATCGCGGGTCTTATGCTCTACAGTCTGCATCAGTCCATCCCTGCAGGTTCCGACGGCCCCTTTGCCGGGACCTACAACGGAAAATCATTTCAGGAGAGCGGGGCAAAGGCCTCTGACCTGAGCGACCAGCAGATAAAGTTCCTGAAGGATGACAATCTCAGACACATACTGGTCACCAGCGTGGATAGCCCTGAGATCGCGGCGCAATGGAATAATAATGTTCAGGCCATGGTAGAGGGTATTGGATTAGGCATCCCCGCGAACAACAGCTCCGATCCACGTCACGGCGCCACAGCAAGCGCCGAATACAATGCGGGCGCGGGAGGAACGATCTCCATCTGGCCGGGCTCCCTGGGTATGGCCGCCACATTCGATCCTGAGATGGTGCGACAGTTCGGCCAGATCGCTGCGCAGGAATACAGGGCCCTGGGCATTGCTACTGCCCTGTCACCACAGGTCGATCTTGCCACAGAACCCCGCTGGGGCAGAATATCAGGGACCTTCGGCGAGGACCCTCAGCTTGCCTCGGACATGGCCAGGGCCTATGTTGACGGGTTCCAGACATCCTACGGCCATAACGAGATCGCAAACGGCTGGGGTTACACAAGCGTAAACGCCATGGTCAAGCACTGGCCGGGCGGTGGTCCTGAGGAGGGAGGCAGGGACGCCCATTTCGGTTACGGCAAATATGCGGTCTATCCGGGCAATAACCTGGCCGACCAGCTCAAACCCTTTACAGAGGGGGCATTCAAGCTGGAAGGAAAGACAGGCGCTGCCTCCGCGGTCATGCCCTATTACACGATCTCCTACAATATAGATACTAAAATCAGGGAAAACGTGGGCAACAGCTTCAGCTCCTACATCATCACAGACCTCCTCAGGGGGACCTACGGATATGACGGCGTTGTATGCACAGACTGGGTGATAACAGCTGACGAGACCGCTGTTGACTCCTTTAACGGAAGGCCCTGGGGCGTGGAGGACATCTCGGTGGTTGACCGTCACTTCAAAGTGATCATGGCGGGTGTTGATCAGTTCGGCGGCAACAACGGCGCAGGACCTGTTATCGAGGCCTATAAAAAGGGGGTCAAGGAACACGGCGAGGCGTTTATGCGCGCCAGGTTTGAGCAGTCTGCCGTAAGGCTCCTGAAAAACATCTTCAGGGTCGGGCTCTTTGAAAACCCCTATGTCGATATCGAGAAAAGCAAGAACACCGTGGGCAGGCCGGAGTTCATGGCAGCGGGTTATGATGCCCAGTTGAAATCCATAGTCATGCTGAAGAACAGTAACAGCGCCCTTCCCCTGAAGGAGTCGGTCAAGGTGCATGTCCCCCTGAGGTTCCAGCCCGCAAACCAGGGCATCTTAGGCTTCGGCGCTACAGAGGAAAAGGTGGATTACCCCGTCGACATCGAACTCCTTAAAAGATATTTTCTTGTGACGGACAATCCCGATGAGGCCGATTGCGCCCTTGTCTTTATTAACAGCCCGGATTCAGGGAGCGGTTACAGCGCCGAGGACGTGAAGGCCGGAGGAAACGGCTATGTCCCCATAAGCCTCCAGTACAGTGAATACAATGCTGAGTTTGCACGAGACCCCAGCATTGCAGGCGGAGACCCATTTGAAAAATCAACAAACCGCACCTACAAAGGGAAGACGGTCGCTGCATCAAACAGAACTGACCTTGACCTGATCCTGAACACAAAAAAATTGATGAAAGACAAACCTGTTATTGTTTCGGTCACCGTATCAAATCCCATGGTATTTTCAGAATTCGAGAAGGCAGCGGATGCTATTGTGGTCAATTTTAATGTTCAGGACCAGGCTGTCCTTGACATCCTCTCAGGAGCGGCGGAACCCTCGGGCCTCCTGCCCATGCAGATGCCGGCGGATATGAAGACGGTTGAAGAGCAATTCGAGGATGTGCCCCATGACATGCTCTGTCACATGGACTCCGAAGGGAACATCTATGACTTCGGCTTCGGCATGAACTGGTCAGGGGTGATAAATGATGAAAGGACGGGGAAATACAAAAGGTAGTTCGAGGTTAAAGGTTCACAGTTCACCTCACCCCTGCCCCCAAAGGGGGATAAAGTAAAAGGCGTAAGGCGCAGGGCACAAGGAAAGGAGCAGATTAATCTATTTGTATGGGCGTTCTCCTTTTTTAACTTTAAGAATGCATTTATTCTGTCCCCCTCTGTAGGGGAAAGAGGTAATTATGAGAGAGGCAGGAAAGATCATCTTTTAAGAAAGGGAGATTTCTAATGCACACAATTACGCTGAGTTTCATTGACTGGTTGATTATCCTTATCTACTTCGCAGCAGTTCTGGGTATAGGCTGGTATCTAAAGAGGTTCATGGGCACAAAGGAGGACTTCTTCGAGGCAGGCAGACGCAATTCCGCCTGGGTCGCGGGCATCGCCTTTGTCTCCGCCAACCTCGGGGCGCTGGAGATACTGGGGTGGACAGGCGGGACCATGAAGTACGGGATGTTCGTATCCCACTTCTACTGGGTCGGCGCCATACCCGCCATGCTCTTCCTTGGCATCTATATGATGCCCTTCTATTACAGCTCCAGGATCCATTCAATCCCGGGCTACCTGCTCCTCAGGTTTGACGAAAAGACGCGCATACTGAATGCAGTAAGCTTTGCCGTAATGACCGTGCTCATGTCCGGCATAAACCTCTATCTCATGGCATTGGTCTTTTACGTAATACTCGGCTGGGATCTGAACATGAGCATATGGGTAAGCGCGGCTGTCATCGGTGTCTATATCACCTTCGGAGGTCTTCTCTCCGCCATATTCACCGAGATACTGCAGTTCTTTCTCATCTGGTTCGGGCTTTTCCTGGTTTCCGTGC
>JAFGIC010000487.1 GCA_016929815.1 Deltaproteobacteria bacterium | reverse complement strand
GACACCTTTGATTCGGAGATAGTAAACTCAACTATTCCCGCAGTGGTGGATTTCTGGGCCGTATGGTGCGGTCCGTGCAAGATGATAGGTCCTGTGGTTGAGGAGCTGGCAGGCCAATACGAGGGAAAGGTAAAGTTTGCCAAGATGGATGTCGACAACAACAGGAAGACCCCCGCTCGGTTCGGCATAAGGAATATACCCACCCTCATCTTTTTCAAGGGTGGAGAGGTTGTAAACACTGTTGTCGGCGCCTATCCAAAAACATCCATTGAATCGCATGTTAAGAAACTTCTTTAGATAGCCGTTTTTTAATAATGATGAAGATGACCCATATAAAAAAAATCCTCAAATGCCTTCTGGTTTTTGCTTCTTTAGTGGCGTTCTTTTTCTGCTCCGGCTGCTCCACGGCAAAGAAAAAGGATATTTATGAAAGAACCCCGGCTGACCTCCTTGCCGAAGGGCAGGAAAAGCTTGACAGGGCGGAGTTCAAGTCCGCCACAACACTCCTGCAGGCCATCAAGGACAGATATCCCTACAGCAAGGAATCAATCATTGCCGAGTTAAAACTTGCCGATTCCCTCTTTAAAAGGAAGGAATACGATTCAGCCCTCGAAAACTACAACGAATTTGAAAGGCTTCACCCAAAAGATAAGGACATCCCCTATATTTTATACCAGAAGGGCATGTGCCATTTTAATCAGATAAAGAGCATGGACAGGGAACAGACACAGGTCACCCTCGCGAGGGATGAATTTGAAGGACTTGTAAAAAGGTTCCCGGACAACGAGTACTCATTAAAGGCCAGGGAAAAGATCAGACAATGTCTGGTTTATCAGGCTGAATATGAGCTATATGTGGGCATCTTCTATTTCAGGACTAAGAGATACCTGCCCGCCCTGAACAGGTTCACTTCTCTTATTGAAAAATACCCGGACACGGGACAATACCGGGAGGCCCTTGAATATATCGCCAGGTGCAAGGTCAAACTGGCTGAAGCGGATAAATAGAAAAGTTTAAAAATAATTTTATAAAACAGGGATGATTTTAAATCACATCCCTGTTTTATTTGGCGACCGCATTTATATTACGGCATGGGAGCGGGTCATGGTCAAACAACTAGTTGCGGAATTATTACATAACAGACCGGAACAGATCAAAAAGGCAAAAGAAACGGGAACCCCGGTAATAGGCTATTTTCCAGGCGGTTATGTGCCTGAAGAGATAATACACGCCTCGGGTGCCTTGCCCCTGTGCCTTTGCGATGGGTCGGATGCCCCGGCAAAGGAAGGCCTGTCAATATTTCCAAATGTTATATGTCCTTTCGCGAGGGCGCAGGTCGGTGAAATGTTTTTAAAGACTAACCCTTATTACAATATGATCGACCTGCTTATTGTTCCGTTGACATGTCAGCATCTCAAGAAGGTCGGAGAGATACTGGAATATTACGGCAATATAAAAGTATTCAAACTGGGCATCCCTTACCAGGATAGTGATTTTGAAATGGATTACTATATTGCCAGGATTAAGGCAATGAAAGCGGCAATCGAGGATGTGACCGGATCTGAAATCACCGATGAGAAGATATATGAATCAATCGACATCTATAACCGTTTAAGAGAACTGCTGAAAAATATCAGCCTCCTGCGCCGCGACCGGAACGTTTCGATTGATTCGTCTGATTTCGTGGCCCTTAATCACGCGTCCTTTTATGTTGATCCTGTTTTAATGACAGAGGCCATGGAGGCACTTTATAAAAGATTGTCCGGTTCCCGGCCCAAGACAAATTCAGTGAAGCCAAGGCTCCTGATCGCGGGCCCAAACCTTTCACGGGGCGATTATTCCCTTCTTAAAACCGTTGAAGACTCAGGCGGCAAGGTTGTAATTGAGGATATCTTTGAAGGCATAAGATATTACTGGCACAATATAGAAAGGAACGGCAACCCTATTGAATCCATTGCAGGCGGACACATAAGGGGCAGGGTCCCCGGCGCCTTTATGCGGTCCTCATCAAAGAAGCGACTGGAATTCCTGCTGGGCCTCATTGAAGATTTCCATGTGTCGGGGGTAATCTGGTATGAGCTCTTATGCTGTGAATTTTATGACGAGGAGTCATATCTCTTCAATAAAAGACTTCGGGAACGAGGCATTCCCATGCTTACGGTGGAATCAAACTATGACGCATCCGAGGCAGGGCCATTGAAGACGAGGATCGATGCATTTATTGAAATGATACGAGGAGGTCTCTTCTATGATTGAATTCCTTAAGATGTGCGCCTATGAGGAAAAGGAGATTGATTCCGAAAGACCCCGCGTGCAGAAGGCATTTGACCGGCTCGGGATAACAAGTGAAGACATCGGCAATGCCATGGAAAGACTTGCCATGTACTACGACATGGAGCTGCTGGGTGTGCGGAAAATCTTCGGAATATATTTGAGGGACCTGGTTAATGTTGTGCTGATAAAAGATGAGGGCAGGAAAAAGATCATTCACACCTGCATGGCCCCAGGATCAGAGATACTGGGCTCTGCGATCATGTCCTATTCGGATGATATAGGCCTGATAAATCCCAACTTTACCTTTATGGTGATAATGGGCTGTGTCTTCGGAAAATTCGTCCCCATATTGCAGGCCGCAGAAAAACAATGGCTGAGAAGAGGCATTGTATCTCATTGCGGGATGGTCAAGACCAGGCTGGGAATCCTGAGTTTAAACCTTATCCCGAGACCGGATCTTACAGTAACCACCGGTTTTACCTGCGAGACCAGCCCCAAGACAAATGAGTTGATCCAGGAGCTTTACGGGATACCTGCCTATTATATCGACACCTGCCAGGACAGGGAAGCAGGTGAATATCCGGCGGCTGGAAGGGCTACAGACCTCGCGGCAAAAAGCATGAGGAAGCTGGGACGGAGCATCATGGAACAAACCGGTTTTGAAATAACGGATGACATGCTCTGGGAAACGCTTGATAAAAGAAGTTTATTTGGACAGGCCATGGATAAGGTAATAGGTCTTATAAGGAAAAGCGATCCCCTGCCTTTTAAGTCAACTCATCTGAATATCCTTAATGTGTTACCCGCAATACCATTTAAGAAAAGTGAGCTGTCAGATGCGGTCGATGCCCTGAATATATTGCACAGTGAGTTGCTCGAAAGGACCAGGAAAGGGATAGGGGCGACAAAAAAAGGCGCACCCCGTGTAATGGTCGTTTTACCCAACCACCATTCCGATCCGAGGCTCGAATACCTTGCAAATCAGACAGGCATTGCCATAGTGGCCTCTGATTTTGAATTCTCATCAGGACAGGATACATCCGGAGCAGGGGTCAGGAATCCCAACGACCCCTATGACGTTATCGTACAGCACCTGCACGGCTCACTTGCCCAGCCCCTGTACGGCAGGATATCCATCATCATTAAGGCATGCAAAGAACTGAATATAAACGGCGTGCTCAATCATTATCACGTAGGCTGCAGATATGTAGCGGGCGATGCAATGACCATCAAAAGCGCTGTGATGAAGGGGCTGGGCATCCCGGTATTAACCCTGGAATGGGAAAATTTTGATCCCCGCGTTTATAATCATGAGGAATACAAATCGAAGTTGGAAACATTCAAATTAATGATGAAAGCTGCAAATTAATCCCTGCATTTGATTAATGGATGTTTTGTGAGGAGATTGTTGATCTGTGTTCAGAGGACGTTTAAATTACCTCGCGTCTCTTCATGATATTTCGCATGTTACCCTGTCTTCTCGATAAATTTATCCTTTCGTCTTCTCCCCTATCAAGGGAAGAATCTTGGTGATCTTAAAATAGACAAGGTATCTGGTCTGACCGTCCTTATATGGAGGGGGCCCTTCTTTACGCCTGATAGTTTTGATTAAATCAGGATCCTTTTCCTCTTTTATCTTCGTAAGACAGAGCCTCTTGCCTTTATATCTTTCCCCGGATTCCATAAACAGATATGAGGCATAGGGGTTTGATTTAAGATTTTTATGCATCAGACGGTCTGCCATGATAAAAGCAACGGTCTTCTCATTGATAAAATGAGGCCTTCCAAATATTGCAGCCCCGACCTTGCCCTTTGAGTCGGCGGTCGCAATGACGCCGCGACCCTTCGTGTTTTCAAAATATTCGCTGAGTTTCATGTCACACCCTTCTGTTTTATTGAATAAGGCCTTTAGTGGCTAAAGTTTCTCAAACACCGATTCAAGGGCGCGTGTCAGTTCTTCAGGTTTGCTGCCGCCGCCCTGTGCCATGTCGGGCCTGCCGCCGCCCTTGCCGCCCACGATCTCGGACAGACTTTTGATAATATCCCCTGCCTTGAACCTTTTTGTGAGATCATCTGTTACAGAGCATATGAGCATGACCTTATCGTCCTTTTTTGCGCCAAGGATAATAACCCCCGACTTCAGCCTGTCCTTGATCCTGTCCGCATATTCCCGAAGGTCCTTTGGCGACTCCGCCTCTATCTCCTTAACTACAGCCTTTACACCGCCCAGATCTCTTACGTCTTCAAGCAGGTCCCCTGACTGCATGTGCATAATCTTTGACTTGAGTGCCTCTATCTCCTTTTCCCTTGCCTTCTGTTCCGACAGCACCTGTTCCACCCTCTCCATAAGGCGCTCAGGGCTTGTCTTGAGGAGCATGGCCGCCTCCCTTATCTCATCGTCCTGTTTCCGGATATAGTCAAGCGCCCCTTTTCCGGTCAGGGCCTCTATCCTTCTCACATTGGCGGCCACAGCGCCCTCGCTGACAATAATAAACATGCCGATATCACCGGTCCTCGAAGCGTGGGTTCCCCCGCAGAGCTCCTTGCTCACATCCTCCCCAACGCTGACAAGCCTGACCGTCTCCCCGTACCTCTCTTCGAATATGGCCATGGCCCCGGTCTTCATGGCAGCCTCCCTGGATGTCTCTATGGTTGAGACAGGGTGATTTTCTCTGATATACCGGTTCACAAGGGCCTCCACCTCCCTGAGCTGCTCCCGCGAGACCTGTGTAAAATGGCTGAAGTCAAACCGCAGCCTCTCGGACGAGACAAGGGAGCCTGCCTGCTTTACGTGATCACCCAATATCTCTCTCAGTGCCGCATGCAGGAGATGGGTTGCGGTATGATTGAGGGCAACGGCCCTTCTCCTCTCTTCGTCAACAATTGCCTCAACATTTTCTCCTACGGAGACCGTTCCGCTTTCCACTATACCTTTATGGACAATTAGACCTTTGCCGTATTTTGATGTTCCTGTAATCCTGATAGTCAGATCAGTATTTTGATCTTTTCCCCTTAAAAAACCTGTATCCCCTTGCTGTCCTCCTGCCTCACCATAAAATGGGCTGGATCCCAAAACTAATTCGACATTATCGCCTTCAATTGCTTGGGTAACCTCTTTGCCCGCCTTAATTATACAATTAACTCCAGACACAGTTGTCAATCCGTCATAACCGACAAACCCTGTTGTTACGCCCCTTGCCCCGATCCCTCGGTATGCCTCGGGTATGGCCTCCTCGCCGCTCCCCTTCCAGGACTCCTGGGACTGTGTCTTCTGGCGCCCCATTGCCTTATCATAACCTTCATGGTCGATAGTAAGCCCCTCGTCGCGCGCCACATCCTGGACAATGTCCACGGAGAGGCCGTAGGTGTCATAGAGTTTAAAGGCAACGGCGCCAGGTATGATCGTCTCATTATTGGCCCTTAATTTATCTATCTCCTCTCTCAATATCCTGGTCCCGTAGAAAAGGGTGTCGGAAAATCTCTTCTCCTCGCTTAAGAGTATGCCCTCTATAAAGGCCCTGTGGCTGATGAGTTCACCATAATCATGGCCCATCACATCGATCACCCTCCCCGCCGCCTTGAAAAAGAAGGGTTCCTTCATGCCGAGGGCCTGGCCGTATCTTATGGCCCTTCTGATTATGCGCCTTAGGACATAACCCCGTCCCTCGTTGGAGGGCATGACCCCGTCCCCGATCAGAAAGGCCGATGAGCGTGCGTGATCGGCTATCACCCTGAAGGAGAGGTCGGCATTAGGATCATCCCCGTATTTTCTGCTTGAGAGCTCCTCCACCCTTGCAATAATATCCCTGAAGATGTCCGTGTCATAATTTGATGTAACCCCTTGGATGACCGCGGCTATCCGCTCAAGCCCCATGCCCG
>JAFGIC010000486.1 GCA_016929815.1 Deltaproteobacteria bacterium | reverse complement strand
GCCCGCTTAAAGCTTTTATTGACGGCAGCCAAGGTTGTATATCATTCAGGCAAGGACAAGGTAAGATACTCGATTCATGACATGAGGACACCGGGACTGATGAAGTTTTTAAGTTATCTGGATGAAGCGAGGTCAAAGGTGAGGCCATGGATTGAAGGAGGCTCGTGGGAGTGTCGGTTTTCATTTAACAATGTGTGAGCAAGAAATTTCTTGCACGGATGCAACACGGCAGGAATACGAACGAAAAAATGAAGCAGGGTTGCAGCCGAACGCTCAGCGATGAAGCTTTTAAGGAAAAATCGCGCTGTGACTCAATGAATCAATGAAAATGCCGAAGGAAATATTTTTTGATTTGACTTCGGAATGGTGAATTACGTGCAAAATTCAGGTAATAAAAACAAACGTGAGATTCCTCCCACGCATCCTGGTGAAATGCTAAGAGAGGACTTTATGCCTGATTATAATCTGACGGCTGCATCCCTGGCTGCCGCTCTGGGCGTGACAAGACAAACCATCAATGAAGTCCTCAGGCAACGGAGGTCTGTAACGCCTGTAATGGCCTTAAGATTGTCGCGTCTTTTTGGAAATTCTCCGGACTTCTGGCTGAACGCCCAGCATGCAAGAGATCTCTGGGAGTCTGAGCAACTTTATTCCAGAGAGCTCTCTAAAATTGAACCGCTTGTTGCCGCTTGATCATCAACAGAACAAGACCTGAATTTTATTGAAAATATCAAGCACATCGACTAGGGTTTCCTGTGCTGAGTTTTTTCCCAGCTCATCCGGCAATCGAACTTGCAAAATCAGTAAACAATTTTTCTAAGGCACTCCCTCACTACCCTCTGCCACTTAAGTAGAAGGGAAAACTATTAGACAAGGAACTGAAATGAACAAATCATTTGATATAGACAAGGCAAAAAAGATATTTGCAGCCAAACGCAGGCTTCTCGGCAGGGGGCTTTCCTATGCAGAGAAGATACTCTTTCTCCATGAGGCAGGGGACCCGTCCGACAGGGCGTTGACTCCGGGCAAGGACCAGATCAAGCTTTACCCCGACAGGGTAGCCATGCAGGACGCTACTGCACAGATGGCCATGCTGCAGTTCATGCAGGCGCAGCAGGAAAGGACCCATGTGGAGGCAACCATCCATTGCGACCACCTCATCACCGCGGACAAAGGGGCTGAACAAGACCTTGAGAAGGCAAATATTGTCAATAAAGAGATCTATGACTTTCTATCCTCAAGCGCGGCAAAATACGGAATAGGTTTCTGGGGACCCGGTTCCGGGATCATTCACCAGGTTATACTGGAGAATTATGCTGTCCCAGGAAGACTCATGATAGGCACGGATTCTCATACCCCCAACGCGGGCGGCATGGGCATGCTTGCCATAGGCGTTGGCGGGGCAGATGCCGCGGAGGTCATGGCAGGGCTCCCCTGGGAGACAAGGTACCCCTATATAGTCGGCATTAAGCTGACAGGCAGTCTCAGGGGATGGGCGACCGCAAAGGATGTGATCCTTGAGATGCTAAACCGCTTTACGGTCAAGGGCGGGACCAATAAGATCTTTGAATATTTCGGGGATGGCGCCGATGGGCTCTCGGTCACACAGAAGGCAACCATCACCAACATGGGCGCTGAGCTTGGCGCTACCACATCAGTATTTGTCTATGATGATTCGATGGATGCGTATTTAAGAAATGTGGGACGCGGCATGGATGCGGATGACGCGAAGGCGTTAAGGTCAATACTTTCCCAGGATGACGACTGCGCAAGGTCGCCTGAAAAGGTATTTAGTGAGCTTGTTGAGATAGATCTTAATAAGATAAAGGCGTCTCATGCAGGCCCCTTTACCCCCGACAGGGTGACGCCCGTCAGCGCCTTTAAGAATCTTGCCAGGGAAGAATCATGGCCGGAGGATATATCGGCGGTTCTACTGGGCTCATGCACCAACTCCTCATATTCCGACCTCTATGCCGCGGCGCAGATAATGGAAGAGGCAGGCCGTCACGGGCTCAAGGCAAAGGTCCCATTTCTTCTGTCACCGGGTTCAATCAGGGTTTATGAAACCATCAAACGTGACGGCATCCTGGACAAGCTCCTCCAGGCAGGCGCCCTAATACTGACCGCCTCCTGCGGCCCGTGTATAGGACAGTGGGACAGGCATGACATGGAAACCGGCAGGATCAACTGTATATTTACGACCTTTAACAGGAATTTCCAGGCAAGGAATGACGGCAATCCCGAGACAAGGGCATTTCTTACCTCTCCCGTGATGGCGGCATGCCTTGCCGTTTCAGGCAAGACAGGCTTTGACCCTGAGACCGATACTCTTAGAGGGTCTGACGGAGAGGAATTCATGCTTGCCGCCCCTGAGCCCCCGCCTTTTCCTGAAGAGGGCCTCTCGGAGATCAAAGGAAATTTTATCCCTCCCTCAGAAAACGGCAGCGCTACGGAGATAAAGATTGACCCGGCATCAGACCGCATTGAACTGCTTAAGCCCTTTGAAAGGTGGGACCGGAAGGATTTTATTGAACTGCCTGTTCTCGTAAAGACAAGGGGAAAGACAACCACGGACCATATCTCCCCCGGTGGCAGATGGCTCAAATACAGGGGCCATATAACAAATATATCCGAGAACATGCTTGAGGGGGCACTGAACGCATACACGGGCGAGAAAGGCAAGGGTACTAACATCATTACAGGGGAAAAGGGCGTGGGTTTTCCCGAACTCGCGCGCTTTTACAGGAAAAACAACGGCGGGTTCATCATTATGGGGGATGAAAACTACGGCGAGGGGTCAAGCCGTGAGCATGCTGCAATGAGCCCCAGGTTCCTCGGGGCAAAGGCGGTTATCGTCAGGTCATTTGCAAGGATACATGAGGCCAATCTCAAAAAGCAGGGCATCCTCGCACTGACTTTCGACAGTAAAGAAGACTACGACCGAATTGAGGAATATGACAGGATCAGCCTTGTTGACCTTAAGCACCTCAAGCCCGGGCAACCTGTCAAAGGGATCATAAAAAGGAAGGACGGCACATCCTTTGAACTGAACTTCAACCATACCTTCACCGATGAACAGATAGAGTGGTTCAAGGCCGGTTCGGCGCTGAATACCATGAGCTAGGAGCTAAAATAAAATCCCAGGAGCAAGACATATCTTATGGTCTTTCTCCCGGGATATTTACTCCACCTTAATCCTCCCCTGAAAAGGAGAAAAAGATCTTATGTTACAAGAAAAATTACTGCGTCATGGGCTCCACACAGAGGTTGTTGCGCTGATTACCTGCCGAATAGACCCTTTAGCCTATCCACTGTGTTTTTCACCTTATCCGTGGTGTCCATTGTGTCATTAGCCTTATCCGCCGCACTGTCAACCTCCTCAACCGGATTAATATCTTCCTGGGTCTCTGATGATTCATCGTAATCATCATATTCATCCTCTTCCTCAGCAGCCTCACTACGGGCCTGAGAGGCCTGTCCCTGTGCCGCATTGAACATGGAAGAAAAATTTCCCATGCTGAATTTCTGGTAGCCGGCAGGGATCTCAAAAAGAGATGCATCCTGTTTCTCTATCTTCAGGTTCTTCAGCTCATATTTCATGTTAACCTGATTTCCATCTACAACAGTGGCGGTATCCATTTTAACAACGATATTATCTTTGCTGATCCACATCGTTCCGTCGTATTTTACGTTATCAGGGCATGTAACAGAGGTCTTGTTTTTTGTGGCTTTGATGCCGTTTACCGTCTCCTGGCCCAAAGAAGAAAAATCCACGTCGCAGTCACTTAAATCCTGCCCTGCGTTTTCCTTTGACTCATCAATGCCCATTTCCATGTATGTCTTCTGTTCGGGCATTAACACCCAGGCGACCTTCTTGTCCTGGCGCAGGATTGTTATCGCGGTTGTGCCCTGAGTATTGAATTCAGTTCTGGATTTTCCTCCAAGGGCATAAAACACCTTGCCTGTGCTTGAGCCCTGTTCACTGCCCATTACCATGTCGGCGGAATATTCTACCGTCGGCTGCTTCATCTTTTCTGCAGCACCTGCATTGACACATAAAAACATAGCTGCCATAGAGGCAATTATCTTTATTACTATCCCCATCTTTCCCTCCTTATATAAATAATGAAATGTTATTCAAAAAACCCTCCCCGGATCATCCGGCAGAAGGAGCTTTATAGTTGCATGTGATTGCTACTGCCAGATCGAAAATACTCCGGCGTCCAGCTTTTTTGTATCCAGGCTGATCACGCGATATATGCATATCGGGTTGTCGATCTTGACAGCTTGTTGCCCGGTCTGCTGGGTCTCGGTCAGATAGCCCTCAAGCGCTATTCCCCACTGTAGATCAACATATACAAATCCCTTTGACAGGTAGCTTACCGTCCCATGGTTTGTGGACCATTTAGCGGTCTTTCTGCCGACCTTATCATAGGTCTTTTTTAATTCCTTAACAGTCTGATTATACGCTTCCGGATTCATCATCTCATCCATCTCGATGTTCATCAAAGCCATTTCCTCCGATTCAGGAGTTGCAGTGTAGGGTCTAAAAGTAAGGAGCGGGAGAGCGTTATTCACCGATGTCACGGCAGTTTTTGTGCCGGTGGACTCCTTGTACTCACAGACCTCCCTGCCGTCAGTTGACTGTAAGATATTTTCAAGCCAATAGACTGTCCTGCTCGTTCCCCGCTGTATTACCCGTTCCTTAAGGAAATAGGACCTGCCGTCTTGTTCCCTTATCTCCCATTTCTGGCCTTTAAATTCGTTGCAATTCAGCTCGCCCATCTCCTCGTATTTATCCACCCTGAAACTCTGGGCAGTCTTGCTGTACCATAATTCATTAAGCTCGGTCTGGAATCCAGGAGCAGTGATACTGTCAAGGTTCCCTATAGTGTCCTTTGAAGCAGACCAGTACACTAGGTGCATGTCCTCAATACTTTCATAACCGCCAAAGGTCCAGGGAATGATTTTATCCGCGGCCATTACCCCCGGGACCATATGAAGCCACGCAAAGATTATGCCAAGGAATGCTGCCGACGATATACTTACAATCCTGCTTCTGACTTTAAATCGAATACCCATATATCCTCCTTTCATGAAATGTGAAATAAAAAGTATTTCTTTGATAAAAAAAGGACTTTAAGGTTCTTAGTTTAATATCTTTTGCAACAATCAAATAAATCTTCTTCAGGCGACTGATCCCGATGGGTATACATTTCTCTGTTGATGTGTATTTTATGAGATGGAGAAAATTAACTGCAAAAATTCCTGAATTAAAACAAATGACTGCCTGAGACTTAGAGAAAGAATTTTTCAGGAGGTCTTCTCTCCGGCACATACCTGTGAGGGATCTTGTCCTCGTTCCAGTCCCTTGATACATAAAGGTTGCAATAACAGCTGCCGTATTCCTCCACATCAAGGGTCCTGTATGCGCAGGGGCAGATAATATCACTGTCCTTTTCCCTGTCGCCGGAGGAAAGCCTGCAAGGGCAGGACATGTAACCGTAACGTTCCTTGTTGATAAGAAGGCCTTCCATAAGTTCCAGAACCCTCTCTTTGTCCCTGTTGAAGAAGTATCCCTTGGGCTCCTGTGCCTTTTTAAGCATCTCGTAAAGTTCATCGGGTTTCATATCTTAAGCGCCTTTCTGATCTCATCCTCCCTGAATCCGACAATTACCTTGTCGCCTATTAGTATTGTGGGGAATGAGCATTGTGGGTTAAATTTCATTACTTCATCCAGCATAGCCTTTCTCTCATCTCCTGTAAGGAGATCCACATCCGTGAATGTATATTCGATATTGCTCTCATCCAGGAATTTCTTTGTTGCCCTGCAGTGGCTGCATGTGCTCAGTGTGTAAAGCCTTACATTTTCCTGTTGCGGCATTCGTATATCCTCCTTTTTTTCTCCCGCTTTATCTATGCGGATGCCTGCGAAGCGAATCAGACACATCCGGTGCCTGATCAGTAAAGATAATATGGCTTTGTTTCATTATTTCAATAGATAACTGCATGTTTTTAATAAATATATGAGTAATTTTTCCCCGGGTCAAGAAAAACTAAGGGGACCGTTAAAATCGGGTCGTCATGTAATCCGGTTATGCATTTGGCTTTACAGGTTTAAAAAAGGATTATTTATGGATGAGAACAGGTTGCATTGCTCTTTCTTGGAAAGGACAGATAGTATATTATGTAAAATATGAATAAATTATGTTCTATGTAAAACAATATTAAATAGATTTGAAAAGAGGCCAGATTTCTTATATATTTCAATTTCTGTTATAAGGATGCCGTTTAGGTAGGTAATCTATAGGTGGCATAACAGAGTCATCATGCTATTAACTTGAATATATTATTATTCAGGTTTTACATATGAAGTAAATAAACAAAGGCATGTAGGCCAAGGGGAAAAAATGAAAAAAATCGTTCTTATAATTATCGGGGTCGCCTTCCTAGCTTTTTTAGGATGGCGCATTATTTCTTTAATTTCCGGGTCCCAGGAATCTATGATGGAGGGCAGAGGACAAGCGCAAACGGTCGCAGTGGAAACAGCCGATGCGGGGCTTAAGCCTATCAAGGAGATCCGGGAATTCACCGGCACTGTTTATCCCATATATAAATACATCATTGCCCCTAAAACATCCGGAAGGGTAGTTGAGATCACAAAGAGGATCGGAGACTGGGTAAATAAAGGGGAGATTATTGCCCGTCTGGATAATGACGAATATCAGCAGGCGGTGCTTCAGGCGGAGGCAAACCTGAAGATTGCAAAGGCATCCCTTAATGAAGCTGAAAGCCAGTTTGAATTGGCGCGCCAGGAACTTGAAAGAGAAAGATCATTGCAGGAGAAGGGAATAGCTTCATCATCCGAACTTGATACTGCATCAACCAATTATGATGCCAAAAAATCAGGTCTTGAACTCGCACGCGCCCAGGTTGAGCAAAGCGAGGCGTCACTCAAATCCGCGCAGATCCGCCTCAACTACACAGTCCTTACCTCGACCGAACCGGGTTATATCGGAGAGAGATATGTTGATGAGGGAAATCTTCTTTCCACAAATTCCCCCCTCGTGTCCATAATAGGTATAGACACTGTTATTGTGCAGGCAACCATCATCGAAAAGGATTACGGCCGCATCAAGGTAGGACAGCCCGCGGAAATTATAGTGGACGCCTTTCCTGACACCACATTTGCCGGCACAGTAGCGCGCATCGCCCCTGTGCTGGAAGAGGCGTCGCGCGTGGCAAAGGTGGAACTTGAGGTAAATAACAGTGATCGCCTCTTAAAACCCGGGATGTTTGCAAGGATAAGCGTTGTACTTCAGGAAAAGGCCCTGGCACAGGTTGTACCCAATGAGGCCTTAGTGAAGAGCAGCGGCAGGGAAGCCGTTTTTATCGTTGAAAAGGACCCTGTTTCAGGCGGGAATATTGCCAGACGTTATGATGTCGAGACAGGCATCTCAACAAACACGGAGACCGAGATCATCTCTCCAGAAATAAAAGGTCCGGTGGTTGTACTCGGGCAGCACCTCCTGCAGGATGGGGGCAGCGTTACATTAAGCGGGGGGGCAGATGCTTCACCCTCCGTTGCTCCGGCAGGCGAATCATCCGAACCTAACAGGGGGCGAGGACTATGATTGCAAAGGCCTCAGTAAACAGACCTGTTCTTACCACAGTTATCTTTTTCATTATAATAATAATAGGGTTAGTCTCATTGCAGAGGCTGTCCATAGATTTTATGCCATCGGTTGAATACCCCACGGTAACAGTGTCCGCCAGCTACGGAAATGTAGGACCGCAGGAGATTGAAGAGCTTATAACGCGCCCCCTTGAAGAGTCCCTGGCAGCGGTCCAGGGCGTGGAAGAGATATCATCCACCTCCTCCGAAGGAAGCAGCAGGGTCAGCGTTTCCTTTGAATGGGGCACGGATCTGGATGTGGCGACAAATGATGTCCGCGAACGCATAGACCGCATCACACGCGCCCTGCCTGATGATGTGGACCGCCCGAATATAATGAAATTCGATGTGAACTCCATGCCCATAATTTATCTGGGTGCTTCAAGCAGCATGAGCATACTGGACCTTCGCGAACTGATAGAGGATCAGGTGCAATACAGGCTTGAAAGAGTGAATGGAGTAGCCTCCACGGACATAAGAGGGGGATTGAACAGAGAAATACATATAAACCTTAAGGCCTCAAAACTCAAGGCCCTGGGCCTGTCCCCTCAGACCGTTATTACCGCGCTGAACAATGAAAACATGAATGTCCCGGCAGGCACCTATGAAACGGGAAGCTCGGATATACTTATCCGGACACAGGGAGAATTCAGCACATTAAACGATATCAGTGAGACAGTGGTTGCCATAAAGGACGGGATACCTATAAGGGTCGGGGATATCGCGGATGTAGAGGACTCCTGGGAGGAGATCACCAACATAAGCCGCATCAACGGCGAGGAAGGTCTGAATCTCATGATATATAAACAGTCAGGGGCAAACACTGTTCAAGTAGCCGAGGGTGTAAAGGCAGAGATTGAACAAATCAACCTTGACCTTCCTCAGATCAAGATGTTTACCATCATGGATCAATCCAAGTACATAGAACAATCCATCAACGATGTGGGCCTCTCGGCAATTCTGGGAGGAGTGCTTGCCGTACTGATCCTGTTTGTGATGTTAAGAAATATATCCAGCACCTTCATAATCGCAACCGCAATACCTGTCTCCATCATTGCGACATTTGCCCTTTTATATTTCGGCGATTTTACGCTTAATGTTATTACATTCGGGGGCCTTGCCCTGGGAATAGGCATGCTTGTGGACGATTCGATAGTCGTCCTTGAAAATATCTATCGCCATCGCGAATCGGGCCTTAATCCTATTGACAGCACAATAACGGGCACCTCAGAGGTAGTTGCCGCTGTCGTGGCGAGCACACTAACCACGCTGGTTGTCTTTATCCCTGTTGTCTTTATTCAGGGCATGTCCGGCATTATATTTAAGCAGATGGCGGCTGTTGTATGCTTTTCACTCTTATGTTCCCTTTTGGTAGCATTGAGTCTTGTCCCCATGCTTGCGTCTCGTTTTCTCCACTATACTCCCAGTAAACATTATAGTGGAGAGAATCTGCTGCACAGGTTTTATTCCTTTAGCGAAGAGAAGTTCAAGAGACTGGAAGAAGGCTACAGCTCGCTTCTCAAATGGGCCCTCGGTCATCGCAAGACCGTTATCTTCCTTACGCTGGGCCTTTTTCTGATCTCCTTATTCCTGGTGCGTTTTATCGGCGTCGAACTGATGCCTACCAGCGATGAAGGCCAGGTCAGCGTCAGTCTCGAGATGGCGGTAGGGACTACATTAGAACCGATGGACAAGATCACCCTGCAGGCCGAAGAGATTATCCGGAGTCAAGTGCCTGAAATGACCTCCATGCTTTCGAATATAGGCGGAGGCGGATGGAGGTCCTCCGGAAGCAATTCCTCCAATATTAATATTGTTCTTGTCCCCAAGGATCAGCGAAAGCGCAGCAGCGAGGAGGTGGCCAATGACCTGCGCCGGTCGCTGTCCAATCTGCCCGGAGTTACCGTCACGGCAAGACAGAGCACGAACTTCATGCTCAGGATGAGTTACTCAAACACCGACAGCATCAGCGTAGAGGTGCGGGGCTATGACCTTGAAACCGCCAAGGAACTCGCGATCAAGGTGGAGGAGCTGGTTAAAGCGGTTCCCGGAATCACAGATACGAATATCAGCCGTGATGAGGGAAGCCCGGAACAGATCCTGAGGATTGACCGCAAAAAGGCGGCCGACATGGGATTGACCGTCTCCCTTATAGGAAGGGCGCTTGAAACCGCCGTGGGCGGATCGACCGCATCCTATCTGCGCGAAAGCGGCAAGGAGTACAAGATACTTGTGAGGCTGAGCGAAGAGGACCGGACCGATCTGTCCGACCTGCTTGATCTTGCAGTAGTCAACAATCAGGGCAAACCTGTAGTGTTGAGGAATGTCATTGTTTCGGAATCCCAGGAAGGTCCCACACAGATAGAGAGAAAGGACCAGGAAAGGATCATATCAATAAGGGCCAATTTCACAGGAAGGGATATGGGCTCGGTTATCTCGGATATAAGAAACAATCTGCGTACACTTCCGATACCTAAGGAATTCAGCATCCAGTTCGGCTCCGATTATGAAGAACAGCAGGAGTCATTCAGGCAGCTTATGATGGGATCAATCATGGCCATTGTCCTTATTTACCTTGTCCTGGCAGGGCAGTATGAATCCTTCAAGGACCCCTTTATAATCCTCTTCTCCATACCCATGGCCCTGATAGGGGTCACTATAGTTATGATTCTATTCAATACAATTTTCAGTATGTACGCATTTATCGGGGCCATCATCATGGCGGGGATTGTTGTTAAAAATGCCATCCTTCTGGTTGATTACACAAACCAGCTTATACACATCCACGGGATTGAATTCTTTAAGGCTATCAGGCTAGCGGGCGCAAGGCGGCTTCGCCCTATTATTATGACGACCCTTACCACAACACTAGGCATGCTGCCCCTTTCACTCGGCTGGGGAGAAGGAGGCGAAACCCAGGTGCCTATGGCCCGCGTAGTTATAGGAGGGCTGCTCAGTTCCACACTGATTACGCTGGTGCTGATTCCTGTGGTTTATTCCCTCTTTAACTGGAGACTAAAAAGTAAAAATACTACGGTGACACAATGAAATCTTTTGCATCTGTTGATAGAAAATTTAAAAATCATGCTTTCGGGATATTATTTGTCTTTCTACTGTTTTTATCCACCGGTTCCCAAGCCGAACAGGTTGTGGACACATCCGGGGATATATTCAAAAATCTTTCAGGCGGGCAGGCATTCAATGTCGGCATTCAGGATTCCATATTAAAGGCGCTGGAAAACAATCCGACCGTCACGATACAGCGCATCCAATCGCAGATAACCTCGGCCTCCGTGGAAGAACAGCGCGCGGCATTTGATCCGGAGTTAAGCGTAGTAGCCAACAAGAGCAAGACTAAGACCGAGGCGCAACTGGGAACGAGGCCGGAACCCCTTCAACTTACCACTGAAAGGTCGAGGATAAGCGTCGCGATCTCCGAGACGCTTCCGACCGGGACAACCCTTTCCCTGTCCTCTGATATGAGCGGATCTGTTTCAAGCCTTTATACCGACCAGGCTTCCGGCAGTCTGCAGCTTTCCGTTACCCAATCCCTTTTGCGGGGATTCGGTACAGGGCCTAACCTGGCAAGCCTCAGGAAGGCAAAGATAGACGTTGATATCTCACAGGCCGAATTAAAGACTGTTGCCGAGAACCTTGTAGCCGGCGTGGAAAGGGCTTACTGGGATCTCTATCTTGCAGGAGAGAATATATCCATACAAAAGGAGTCCCTTGCCCTTGCCGAGCAGCAGCTTAATGAATCAATAGAACGCGTTGCAGTCGGGAAACTCGCGGAGATAGAGCTTGCGGCTGTAAATGCAGAGGCGGCATCGAGGCGTGAATTACTGATTAACGCCCAGGCCGGCTATGAAAAAGCCAGGTTGCAGTTCCTCTATCTCCTGAACCCCCAGGGAGAAAATATATGGGAGATGATGCCGGCAACAATAGATAAGCCCTTTGTGCCCAAGGACGCAATGGATGAGGTATCCGTCCATGAACAGCTGGGGTTAAAGTACAGGGCCGATCTTCAGCAGGCGAGGCTTTCCATGGAAAAGGGAGAGCTTGAAGTGCAGCAGACAAAAAACGGCCTCCTGCCGCGTCTGGACTTCTTTATTAATTACGGTAAAAGCAGCTACGCGGAATCCTTCAGCGATGCAACGCCGGATCCGGGAAGCCCCTATTCCAACCTGAGCTCCGGACTGACACTTACAATCCCCTTTTCCAACCGCAGCGCAAAGGCCAAGCATGCGAAGTCCCTGCAATCAATGGAGAAGATGGAGTTGTCCCTTAAGAACATGGAAAGGTTGGTGGAGCTTGATATCAGGTCCGCCTATATCGAGGCAGTTAAATCCAGGCATATGATAGAGGCAACAAAGGTGGCCCGTGAACTGCATCAGAAAAACATGGATGCCGAGCTGGAAAAATTCCGTGTCGGTAAATCTACCAATATACTGGTCCTGCAGGCACAGAGGGATTTTACAGCGGCAAAGGTTGATGAGTCCGAGGCAATGGTGGGGTATCTGAAGGCCCTGATAAACCTCTATCAGATGCAGGGCACCCTACTGGAACGCAGGGGCATTGAAGGCATCCCGGATAGCTTATAGGGGATTAGTCT